>SKNI01000291.1 GCA_007120615.1 Myxococcales bacterium
CATTTCGGCTGTCTCTCTCGAGACCTTTCCGGGCAACCTCTTCAAAGATCTCGGGATCTTCGGACTCGTCGACGGACTCGACCCAATCTCGATAGAGTTTATTGAATTGGTCATTGATCAGCCCCCGATATCGTCGCTGGGTGCCGTCGAGGTCTCCCTCCTGATCAAGGCCCTGCTCTTGCCAGAGTTCCTGGAGGGCCTCTTCGGCTGTGGAGTAATCGTTGCGCCGGATATGGACATCGGCCATCAATCGACGGGCCTCAAAAAGCCCGGGATCAGCGGCGAGAGCAGCATTTAATCGCTCCTCCGCCAGGTCGGCATTGCCTGTGGCCAGGGCTCCACGAGCCTCACGCATTTTATCCTGGGGACTATCTTCGCAGCCCATCAGGGCCAGACTGGCGCTGAGAGCGAGAAGAAGGATCCAGGTCAATCCCGGTTGCCAGATTCGAAGGCTCATAAAGTTGTCTCCGCGTATTTAGATGGTCGTACCCGAGCCCTCAAGGGGCAATCGCTTTTTCGGGGCCGAAATGAATCAGGTGATCACATCTGTTTTTATATAGGGCGCAGGTCCACGAGGCAAGGCATGGGACATAACTGGTGGTTGGGACATCAGAATTCGCGGCGCCCTTTTGTACGCTTCGGGCAGCGGGCACGGCAACTCGTGGGCAGAACAAAACTCATTGCTGAAGGGCGTCGGGAATGGCCCCGGGGTCGCAAGACGTTGTGTGAGTGCCGGGACCGGTGATTGACAGCTACCCGATGGGTGTCTACCTTCTCAGCGACCTGATGACCGGCGGGCGGGCTTATAATATTGACCCAGGCCTGTCACCGCAGATTTCCTCCCTTCACGATCCGGGTGGCGACGACGGTTGGGACACGATGTTGTCCCCCGCAAGGCGCCCGTGATGACAACTCTGTGCTTTTATCATTGAGCGATCTCGACGAAACGAGGCAGCTCAGACTTTATCGCAAGACGAGGATTCGACATATGGCTATGTTCGACGTAGTGGCGAAAGGCTTTCGCGACGTCCGCAGGCGCTTTGAAGGCAAACGCGAGATCACCGAAGAAAATATCGAAGATGCATTAAAAGACATCCGCATGAGCATGTTGGAAGCGGACGTCAACTTTCGCATCGCCAAACAGTTCATCAAACGGGTCAAGGAGAAAGCCTTAGGCGAGGTCGTCACGGTCAAGGCCAAGGGCTCGGATGGCAAGATGGAGGTCTCTCCCGGAGATCACTTCATCCGAATCTGTCACGATGAGTTAGAAGGGTTGATGGGGCCGGTGGACAACTCCATCGTCTTCGCCAATCCCCGGGTGGGTCCCACCAAAATTATGATGGTCGGTCTGCAGGGCTCAGGTAAAACGACGACCACCGGAAAGCTGGCTCGCTACTTGATCGACCAGCACAACAAAAAGCCACTGCTCGTCGGAGCCGACGTTTATCGTCCGGCAGCCATCGAGCAGCTTCGGGTGCTGGGCCGTGAGCTCGACGTTCCGGTTCACGCCGTGGAGGGCGGCGATCCGGTGAAGGTCTGTACCGACGCTCTGGATCTGGCCGCCAAAAAAGATCGGGACGTCATCATCTTCGATACCGCCGGTCGTCTGGCCGTGGATGACGTGTTGATGGATGAACTCGAGCAGATCGTGGAGAGTACGGCGCCGGAGAATATCTTTCTGGTCGCCGACGCCATGATCGGACAGGACGCCGTCAATACGGCCAAAGAGTTCAACAGTCGTCTTGAAATCGACGGCTTTATCATGACCAAACTCGACGGCGACGCCCGTGGCGGTGCGGCTCTCTCCATCAAGGAGGTCACCGGAAAACCGATCAAATTCATCGGTGTCGGGGAGAAATTAGAGGACCTGGAAGAATTCCGTCCCGAAGGCCTGGCCAACCGGATTCTGGGCTTTGGCGACGTCATGGGCCTGATGAATCGCTTCGAGAAATCCCTCTCCGAGGAGGAAGCGCAGAAGGCCGAAAAAGACGCCATGCGGATGCTCTCCGGAGAGTTCGACTTCAACGATTTCTACAATCAACTCGAGCAGATCTCGAAGCTGGGATCGATGAACGATTTGATGGAGATGATGCCATTCTTCGGCGGTGGGATGCCCCAGGATGCCAATATCGACGACAGCGAGCTGGGTCGAATTCGGGCCATCATTCAGTCGATGACCGACAGAGAAAAGACCGAGCCCGATCTTCTGACCCGTCAGCCCAACCGGGTTCGTCGTATCTCCAAAGGCTCCGGTACCAGCCAGGAGAAGGTGGAGCAGGTCATTCAGCAATTCAATATGATGCGCGGGATGATGCAGCAATTTAGCAATATGGGTGGCGGCGGCCTCCTCGACAAGATCCCCGGCATGGGCAAGCTCAACCAGCTTCGCAATATGAAGAATATGGACATGGGCTCTCTGATGGGCGATCTGATGGGCGGCGGAGGTGGAGCCGGCGGCATGGGCGGTCTTCCGGGCATGGGCGGCGGTCCTAATTTGCCTCCCGGCTACACCCCTCCCGGCGGTCAGATGCAGGGATCGAAGTCCAACTCGATGTCGCGACGAAAGAAAAAGCGCAAGCGCCGTAAGGTCAAAAAAGCCCGTCGTCGCAATAAGAAGAAGAAATAAGGACCTGGTGTGAGCATTACGGAACGCACCTGCACATTTCACGAAGAAATCCCCGCCATCGCCGTATGCACGGAGTGTGGCGGGGATATTTGTGGAGAGTGCCACGGGATGGATCCGCAGGGACTGGCCGTCTGCCGGGAGTGCCGCGGCGAGTTTCGGCCGTCGGGAATCCCCTGGGAGATGGCCTCCCCGGGGCCTACGGCTATTGGATTTGGCAAAACATTGGTGGGAGCGTTACGAGCGCCTCGATCGTTCTTTATGCGAATGGAGCCCACCAATAACTGGGGCCCTGCTGCGGTCTTCGGTGTCCTCTGCGTGGCGCTGGGTTCTCTCTTCAGCACGATCTGGCAAAAAGCGTTCTCCCCCGAATACAGCGACTTGATTCTTCGCTATACAGAGGAGTTTGGAACCTCAGCGGTGATGGCGGAGTTCGCTATTTTTGCCATGATCCCCTTCGGAGCGGTGCTCCTTTATTTTCTACACACAGGGCTCTTCTTTTTTGCCCTGCGTATGTTTGGAGTGGAAAAGGCCACCTGGTCATTGGTGGCTCGAATCGCCGGGTACTCGCTTTCGGCCTATCTTTTATTGCTCTTTCCACCTCTGGGAGAGTTCAGCCTGGGCCATTTTCTGATGGTGATCTGGTTGTTTAATCTGGAAGTCAGCGCCGTTCGCTGGTTCTTTCAGATCGGCTTCTGGAAGTCGATGGGGGTGGTGTTGTTGCCGTTTACCCTCTTTTTATTCGCAGTGGCTTGAGGGCCAGCGTGAGGGCAAGAGCGTACGTCCTTGCCCTCACGCTACCTCCTGAACACTAACTATTAATCGATCTCCATAGCTTCCCAGAAGAAATAATCATCTTCGATGGGCTCGGCTTCGTGGTGGGGCGCCTCGGTCTCTTCGAAATACTCGTCGGGTTCGTCAGGGGTAGTTGAAGAGTCGCTGCCGCCGCTGTCGCGCTGGGGGCGGCGCGCGTGGGGAGGAGGTCCTCCCCCGTTGCCGTTGGAGTCATCCTCACTTTCATCTGAATTCGATGAGTTATCGAGAGGCTCGCCGGGTTGATAGCGAGCCGGGCCCTCCTCGTGTTCGCCGCCGGTCCAGCGGTAGACGGTATGTTCTCCCTGATTTCGGTAGGAGAAGGCCCAGATTCTCCAGGCGGGGTGATCAAAATAGCGCAGATACCACCACTCGTTTTCGCTCTGATGATTCATGGCAAAGGGAGCATGGGCGGCGCCCGGGATCCGAACTCTTAAGCCGCTGGGATGTCGAAACCGAAGGGAGCTTGCGTGTCTTCCGATGCGATCTCCCGGAGAATCGAGGCGGTCGATGGCGTTGCCGCCAATGTGGAGGTCGTGAAAGGAAGCCGAGCGCATGTCGGGGGCGTTGGACTCGGTATAAGCCCCGAGCACCGTAGAGGCGCCGGCGTTACTTCCCAGGGTGATGCTGTCTTGAGTGGTGCTGTTGATGGACGGAGCGAGGTGGGTATTTCCGAGAAAGGAGTTGTCCCGAATGCCGTTGCCGGCGACCACCTCGATTCCCGAGAGGAGACCGGCGTTGGCGTCCCCGCCGGACATATTGATGGCGTATTGATGACAGCGGCTAAATACAAGACGACTCCACTGCTGGATATTGAGGTTGGCTCGCTCTCCGTCCACAAAGGTAAAGGCTCGAACGCCGGTGCCCATGCGATTGAAGAAGAGATTATCCAGTCGCAATCCGTGGGCCCGAACGTCTAGGCCGATCCCGTCGTGAACCTCATCGGCGTTGCTGGTGATAAAAGAGAGATCGCGCACCGAGGACCACTGAGAAGAATCTTGAATTCGAAGCCCGATGATCCCGTTATCGACGATGAAAGCCGCTCCGTTACCGTCGAGGATGATCTTGGTGGAGATCTTTAGCCCGATTCCGTCTCCATCGACATCATCGATCTTCAGGCGTGCGTTGGGAGGGAGTTGATAGGGAACCCCCAGTCCCACAGGCGTCTCCAGTTGATCGAAGTCGGCCTGCAGAGCTTCCGTAGCCGAGACCTGACCGGTGATATCTACACAATGGCCGCCCTGGGTACAGGCCTCGTTCGTTCCGCAGTCCGACGAAGACAAACAAGTGGTCAATGCGCCCTGTGATTGTTTCAACGGCTCATCGGCTTCGGCCGTGGGCCAGGATTCTCCGCCCAGACAGCCCACCAACGAGATGATAACCAACCCACTCAAAATCAGGGTAAATCGATTCATGATATTCCTCTGTAATGGCAATTAGATCTATATTTTATGGCCAACAGGACAGAGGTCCGCCTTTGCTCACAATCCCCCCTGTCGATGTGTAATTCGCTACCGTGCTGCGCTGAAATTAAATCTCGTAACAAGTCGCGAGATCGCAACCGTCTGCAGGTCAGACATCAGAAAAGCCCAAGAAATGCGACAAGCCCGCCATCGATTTGGCGGGCTTGTCGTGCCTGTCAAAAAGCTCTTCTCAGCGCTTGGAGAACTGGAAGCGGGCGCGGGCGCCACGCTGTCCGTACTTCTTACGCTCTTTGATGCGAGCATCGCGGGTGAGGTGACCGGCAGCTTTGAGGAGGGGGCGCAGTTCAGGCTGAGCCAGCTCCAATGCTCGGGCAATTCCCAATTTGATGGCGTCGGCCTGTCCGCTCTTTCCACCACCTCGGGTCGTGCAATAGACGTCGAATTGGCCGGACAACTCGGTGGCGACCAGGGGCTGACGAAGAATCATCATCAACGTGTCGCGGCCGAAGTATTTGTCGGCCAGCTCACCGTTGACGGTGATGGTCCCATTACCGGGACGAAGAAAAACACGGGCGCTTGCTTCTTTGCGCCGTCCGATGGCGTGATATTGTTCAGGCTGTGCCATGTGAAACTATCTCCAGTCGTTTCCGTAAAATTCGGGCTCTATTAACTTAGAGCTCGAGCGGTTTTGGTTGCTGCGCCTCATGAGGATGTTCCCCACCGGCGTAGACTTTGAGTTTTTGACCCATCTTCTTGCCCAACTTCGTCTTCGGGAGCATTCCCAGAACGGCGAAGGTGATGACACTTTCGGGATCTTTTTCCATCAATTCAGCGGCGCCGATGGACTTGAGTCCCCCGACGTAGCCGGAATGGCGGTGATACATCTTCTGATCGAGCTTATTTCCGGTGAACTCCACCTTGTCGGCGTTGATGCAGACCACGTAATCACCGCAATCAACATGCGGGGTATACAGCGGCTTGTGCTTGCCGCGAAGGATGGTGGCGATTTGGGTTGCCACTCGTCCTACGGTGTGACCTTCGAGGTCCACGACGAACCATTGGCGTTCGATTTCGGAATCTTTGGCGCTATATGTTTTCATCTTGCTTCCATCACTGGCCGGCGTAGTGCCGGGAACCGGTTATATCTGGGCGCATTTGCAGGCGGTCCAAAACTCTGGCCGTCCGTCAAAGGGGGCTTGATATAGCGCCCCGGCACAGAACTGTCAAATTGAATTGTCTGTTGCGATCCTTTCCCTCTCTCCTGCTCACAGACTGTCGAGAGCACTCTGCACCTCTTTAGCCCGGGGATGCTCGGGATGGGTATCTACCAGATCGGTCCATGCCATGACGGCGCGATCGGGCTCATCGAGTTGGAGATAGGCCTTTCCCAACAAAAAGAGAGCCTCCGGGTCGAG
>SKNI01000670.1 GCA_007120615.1 Myxococcales bacterium
ACGAATACTGCTTTATCGGTCGAATCATTTTCGAGTTCCCTAAAGAGAGTTCCTCACTACCTTACAGCCCAATATACGAGAATTCTTCCGATTTGTTTATGGACCAAATTATAGGTACCTACAAGAAGCTGCTCGATGACCAACACTTTGTCTTAGAATACAGGACTTCCCTTTGTCTGCTGTGCAACGCTTGGCCCCTGGATTTCTGTCGATCGTATTGGCTACGATTCTATCCGGATGCGCTCTCACCTCCACCGAGACGGCCCGCCAGTTAGAGTCCCAGGAGGTGGTCCTCTCCGGTTCCCTCTACTACCCCGGCTATATCGCTCTCCCCAAAGTCAGCGGTCAGGCGACCGTTGGCTTCGGAGCCGGCGATGTGAGCGCCCGAGTGGGGACGGCCTTTTTGATGAATAATGTGGGGCTGGGAATGCGCCTCTACCCCTCAGATTTGATCAATCTGAGTCTCCAGGCCGATTTGGGTAACGTGTTGATGGACTTTCACGCCCCTGGCTATCGGCGTTACGCGATGCTGACTCCTCGAATCTCGAGCGCCGCCACAGACGACCGCCCTTTTTACGGCGGGATTCAGAGCAATATCCTCTACTTCACCGCCGAGAATGCATACTACGGTGAAGAAACGATCTTCGCCCTGGCCGGAGCATTCGGGGGCATCGATTACCCGATCGCCAGACGAAATTACGGGGTGCAGGCCGAGCTCATCTTCAGCCCTCTTTACTACGACGGAAGCGATGGGCGCTCAGAACCCTACTACTCCTGGTCAGAATTCAACTTCAACGTAGAAATCAGCACCAGCCTTTACTGGCGGCCCTCAGGGCGGCAGGCATCCGAGGAATTGCAACCCTCTCCAGACATCGACGATTCATTCACCGAACCGGAGCCCGAACCTGAGTGGGACGATTCCGGCGTGCCTCTCTATTGACCTCGAACTCGCGCCATACACGAAAAAGATGGCATCCAGAAATGGCGGACCATTTCCGGATGCCATCTAAAAAGCAATCCCAACCGCCGTATGGAGAGCCGGCAATATCCCCTCCGTTCCATACTCCTCCACACCGTAGCGCAGGTATTGGACTCCGGCGCCTCCCGATAGTGCGAGCCAGGATACGGGCAACCACGTATACCCGATCAACCCGCTGGCGTATCCGCCCCACCCTGTGGTGGGGTCGATATTCTCCAGAGTCATCGTCCGGGCACCGACCCCGCGACCGAGAAGCCACAACCCGCCCGGGGCTCCGCCCAGGGGGAACCAACGCATTCCCACCTCCGCGCCGTACCCTCGATAGGGCTGTTCTTCATCCTCAAAAATACTGTCAAAGAGCCGCAGGTGGGGACCTGTACAAATCGACCAATTATTGGAGATCCGCCGCTCGATCTGGATATGAGAAAATCCCAGGGCCGTGGTCAAGGGATCGACGGTGACGGTCCAATTCGGCGTCCGCTTCTCCGCTGTGCTCTCAGCGGGCCCCTCTTCGGCAACCACTTCCACACTGAAAAATCCAACCATCGCGAACATCAACAAAAACCGTAGACTTGCTCGAAACATATCTCCTCTCACCCGTATGAGATCAGAACACCAGATTACCGTCACCGATCGATACTAACGCGAAGTATTTCCATTAACCAATCAAGGAGTGCGGACGCCCTCCTTCCTCATCGCACGCTAACCGAACGAGGTGGATGACATTCTTCGTGACGGGTATGGCCCCCAAGAAGCTGACGCGCTGGAAACCTGCCTTCGTCCCCAGATCGAAACCGGTCAATGCAATCAGGACGTCCAGTCCTGCAACGTGGAGTTCTAAGGACGCGAGAACGTAGAAATATTCAAACTCTTGCCACGATCCGCACTTCACTCTACAGTGGGCCGACTTATAGCCTTCGCGGAGAACATCCGGCATGAAAAGTATCTCACCAGTCGCCCGTCAGCGGTTTTTTGCCATCCTGGCGTGGTTCGTCTTCGGTTTTTGTTCGGTCTTCATCATCACCGGCTTTATCGTCGGCTCCGCCACTCCCTCTGAAGCTCAGGAGATGGCAGAAGAAGAAGAAGAAGAAGAAGAAGCTGAGGTGGAAGAACAACAGGCTGAAGAAGAACAACCTGTTCAAGAACCCACCGAGGCGCAACCACTGGGCGAAGACTCCGAGATTGTCGGTGAAGACTCCGAGGTCGCCTCCACCGACTCTCAGCAGGAAGAACCCGCTCGCGGTCCGCCAGCCGAGGAAGAAGCCTCTCCGGCGGAAACCGAAGAAGTGGCCCCGCCCACCGAACAAGCCCAGATTATGCTCGGTGAGATGGAGGGAGACGGCGCCACCATCGCTCAAAAGGCGATCAGCTTTCTGGGCATCTTCGTACTCCTCTTTGTCGCATGGCTCTTGTCCAATAACCGCGCCCGGGTCAACTGGCGCCTTGTGGGCGTCGGCGTTGCTCTTCAGCTGGCCTTTGCCATCCTGATCTTCTTCGTCCCCGGAGGACAATTCGTCTTCGACGTCGCTACCGCCGCCGTCACCAAACTTCTGGAATTCACCGACGACGGCTCCTCCTTTATCTTCAGCAGTTTCGTCACCCAGAGCTGGGAGCCGGGGCTGATCAACTTTGCCTTTGCCGTACTCCCCACGATCATCTTCTTCAGCGCCCTGATGACCATTTTATATCACCTGGGAGTGATGCAAAAGCTGGTCTATTTCTTCGCGCTGATCATGCAGAAGACCATGAACCTCTCCGGTGCCGAGAGTACCTCTGCCGCCGCCAATATCTTCGTCGGACAAACCGAAGCGCCCCTGGTGATTAAGCCCTTCGTCAAAGACATGACCGAATCGGAGTTGATGGTCGTGATGACCGGTGGATTCGCCACGGTCGCCGGCGGTGTCCTCGCCATCTACGTCGGCATGATGGACGCCGTATTCCCCGATATCGCCGGGCACCTTTTGGCGGCCTCCGTCATGAGCGCTCCCGCAGCGCTTGTGATCGCCAAGATTATGTATCCCGAACTGGGAACGCCCAAGACCATGGGTAAGCTCGAGATCAGCGAGAAGAAAGAAGACGTCAACGTCCTCGACGCCGCCAGCCGCGGCGCCGCAGAAGGCCTCAAATTGGCCTTGAACGTCGGCGCCATGCTCCTGGCATTTATCGCACTCATCGCCATGGTAAACTATCTCATTACCCTGCCTGCTCTTCTTTGGAATCAAGGTTCTCTCGGAGCACTGGCCGAACACTACCTGGCCAATGAGATGCTCATCCCCGAGGGCTGTGACCCAGCGTCGGTCGCCGAAGCCGCCGTCGCCGGCTGTGTGGAGACCATGCAGGCTGCCGCCGGCGCTCCCGAGCGCTGGATCGCGCCGATGATCACCATGCAAGACATCTTCGGCTACCTCTTTTGGCCCTTCGCCTGGATTATGGGCGTCCCTGCCGAAGATTGCTTCATCATCGGCCAACTCCTCGGAGAAAAGATGGTGATCAATGAATTGGTTGCATACGCGAGTCTTCAGCAGATTCTTCTGGACCCGGAAGTGGTCCTCTCGGAGCGCTCCGTCATCATCGCCACCTACGCATTGTGCGGCTTCGCCAACTTCGGCTCCATTGGCATCCAGCTCGGTGGAATCGGCGGAATCGCCCCCAGCCGAAAGCAGGACCTTGCGAAAATCGCCTTCCGCGCCATGATCGGCGGAACCCTGGCTGCCTTCATGACGGCCACCATCGCTGGAATCCTGATCTGATGTTATTCTTCTTCAATGCCGCTGAGTTAACCGCTTCATCTTAAGGAGTCAGAGTGACCCACCCTACCAAGAAATCCGACATCTACAGTCGGGCAAAGACCACTGCGGATCAACTCCGCGCTGCCATCGACACCACCCCCTCCATCGCTATGATTCTTGGCAGCGGACTCGGTGCTGTTGCCGATGAACTCTCCAATCCCACCTTCATCGACTACAAAGACATCCCCGGATTCCCCGTCTCCGCCGTGGAAGGCCACGCCGGTCGCCTGGTCTTCGGAGAGTTGGACGGGGTCAACGTCGTCGTCATGCAGGGACGCGCCCATTATTACGAGGGCTGGTCGATGCGAGAGGTCACCTTCCCGGTACGGGTCTTCTCCCTTCTGGGCGTCGAATATCTGGTGGTCACCAACTCCGCGGGCTGCGTCAACGAGACCTATACTCCCGGCGATCTGATGATCATCAGCGATCATTTGAATCTCACCGGTGACAACCCCCTCCGCGGCCACAACGAAGACGAATTTGGACCGCGTTTTCCCGATATGAGCGACCCCTACGACAGTCAACTCCGCGAACTCATCCGCACCGTCGGATCGGAGCTCGGTGTCGACCTCAAAGAGGGAATCTACGCCGGCGTCGCCGGTCCCAGCTATGAAACACCGGCCGAAGTCCAGATGGTCGCTCGGGTCGGTGGGGACGCCGTGGGCATGTCCACGGTCCCCGAAGTTCTGGTCGCCAATCATTGCGGAATCCGGGTCGCCGGCATCAGCTGCATCACCAATATGGCCGCCGGATTGAGCGGACAGAAGCTCTCTCACGATGAAGTAAAAGAGACCGCCGACCGCGTCCGCGAAACCTTTGTCACCGTCGTTCGCAATCTCGTCGCTCAAATCGGTGAGCTGTCCTGAGCTGAGGTTCACATTACCCCTACCACGAGTAATTCATGACTCAAGACTCCGACGACGATCGCTATATTGACGAAGAAACCTGGGAAAAACTCGTCGAAACAGCCTCCCAGGTTCGGAAAAACGCCCACGTACCCTATTCGTCATTCCCCGTGGGAGCGGCAATCCTTACCGCATCCTGTGAAGTTGTTGCCGGCTGCAATGTGGAGATCGCCAGCATCGGCGCCACCGTATGCGCCGAACGAACCGCGATCGGATGCGCAATTGCTCAGGGCCACCGCGACATCCGAGCCCTCTGTGTCATCACCGACGTCGACCCACCCTCTGCACCCTGCGGAATCTGCCGCCAGGTGCTGGCCGAATTCTGCGACAACCTGCCGATTTTACTGATAAACCCCCAGGGCAACCGTCGATTCACCACCCTCGATGAGCTGCTGCCGATGCGATTTTCGGGACGTGACTTCGTCGAATAGTCACTGTCGGTACCCGGAGAAATCCTCAGCAACTTGAGTGGGGCTTTTTTAGATTCCCGCCTACGGGCCTACGACTTTTTTTAAGGAGTAACTTTATGCCTACCTATGTTCTGCAGAGATATTTGCCGTTCCGTGCCTCCAACTGCCGGACCTTTGGCCTTCTAGTATTTGTTGGTGCTATCCTCCCCCTGATGTCCTGTGTGGAGCAACCTGTAGGTTTTGAAGTCGGGGGGGGGGGGTAACTACCTCTTCACCCCTGACGGCCCTGGACTATTACGCGAGTGAGATCGTGACAGATCCTCGCAGCGTAGACATGGATTGTTTCGAGGATGGGACTTGCGTTCTCGGTGATGGTGAGGGGATTCGTTATTTCGCGTCCAGAACAGCATTCGAGAGTGCACCGGAGATCGGTCAGGAAGATCGCTCGGGACATGTGGGACCAAACCTCTCTTCTGAACAAATGGGGCAAATCGAGGGCTCACGCCAATGGGCTCAAGATGCACTTCGCCGTCTCGAACAGGATCTCGCGCCTGATGCTCCGATTCTCCTCTCGCTACAACTTGAGGAGGTAGAAACAAACTTTGCGGAGCTCCGCGGGTTGGGTGATGTAGATCGAGTTAACTGGATAGATGCGCGTCGTCAGGCCCTTCAGCGCAGCCAAGACGAGGCCGCTACTTTCGTAGAGGTAAAGGGGGGTGTAGTACACTCCCGCCAGTGGCTCACCAATAGCCTGATCGTGGAGATCCCTATGGGCAATGTAAAATCTCTCTTTGACACTCCTGGGCTGCTTGGACTGTTTCCTGACTACGGCATCGACGAGCCCCAGAGCTTCTTCAATGGTGATGGCTCGCGAGAAGGCACTCTCGCAATGGATCTCTTGCACACCGGCAACTATGCAGGTCTCACAGGCGGACTCTCGGGTGGCAGGATTCGAATTGGAATTTTGGAGTCCGAAGATGGGCAGGGCTCGGCTGAACTGATTTGCAACGGGTACAACTTTCTCACCCCTGGAAGAAATCGACTGCGGCATGCCGGAATCTGCGACCACACATGTTCCCCAGCGGAGCAGATCAATAATAACATCTGCGTATTATCGGGCCCAACCCACGGGAGTTCCGTGACTCAGATTGCTGCTGGGAGCATCGAAAATGGAATCCATCC
>SKNI01000151.1 GCA_007120615.1 Myxococcales bacterium
CGATGAAGGTCCGCAGGGCGATGAAGGTCCGCAGGGCGATGAAGGGGATCCCGGTTGCGGCGATGTCTTGACCTGGGAGCCGATCGCCGAGAGTGACGTGCAGGGGATGGAAGCCTGCCCCTTCGGTGGCAAGGAAGTAACCATCACCATGCAGGACTATGATGAGGGCAGCGATAGCTGTGACATCGGAGATGTTCGCGACACCTTCTATATCTGTGATGGAGACGGAGTCAGCGATACCTGTCAGTTGATCCCCTTTGGATATTGTGAAGGCGTCGACTTTACCGATCCCGCCGGTGATTTTGCTTATCTCGATGGAGATCTGAGCAATTTAAGTCTTCGGTATATCGATCTGACCGGTGCGACCCTCGATGCGGTGAATCTGACCAATTCCGACCTCACCGGAGCACGACTGAACGGAGCGAGCTTCGAAAACGGTGTCGTGATCGATGCCCATTTTGCAGGAGCCGATTTCTCGGGTGCTGATTTGAGTGGGACGGGAACCTTTGACGATGATGATATGGCGGCCTCTACCTTCGATGCCAATACGACCTGTCCGGATCGAAATCCGGCGACGTTGGAAAATGGCGAATATACCTGTAGTGGCGATCAGCTGGACGCCTGTGTGTTGCTGCCCGGTGGTAGCTGCAGCGGCTTCAGTCTCTGTGGACAGACGATTTCCACCGATCTGACTGGAGTAGATCTTTCGGAGACCGAACTTCGCGGAGCCAATCTTGTCGGTTCCACATTAACCGGTGCCACCCTAAGCGAGACGAAATTTGGTCCCGGAACCTGTGAAGACGGTCAACCCTACGGACCGGCAACCCTGACGGGTGTTTCTCTCGCCGGGGTACAAGCCGATTGGGCCGACTTTATCGAGACCCAACTTGGCGATACGAGCTTTGAAGGCGCGGAGTTAATCGACGCGGACTTCACAGGTGCTACGATTACAGGCGGAGTATCTTTCGTCGGCGTAGATGCCACGGACGCTATCTTCTCCGGAGCAACCCTGGATGATTCTGATTTTGACGGAGCTTCGGTGACCACCACCCTTATTCGAGCCAATTTCACCGGTGCCAGCATCGATGGAAGTGTTTCTTTTGAGGAAGTTATTGCCGACAATGCGATTTTTGACGATGCCGATTTAGAAGGCGCAATCTTCGACGGTGCTGAGTTATATCAGGCTCAGTTCTACGAGGCGCGTGCTCAAGGCTCCAGTTTCGACGAAGTAAATGCTTCGGAATCGAATTTCGCGGATGCCAACCTGCATCAATCCAGTTTCTTCGACGTTGATGTGGAGTTGGCCAACTTCTCCGGCGCTACCTTGACCGGAGGCGTTAGCTTTGTGGATTCCTTTGTTCGAAATACCGACTTCAGCGGTGCCCAACTGGAAGCTGCTGATTTCACCAATGCCAGTGCCTGGCGTACGAATGCACCTGACCCTGTAGATACGTCCTTTGCGGGAGCAAACTTCGGATCAGGAGCGACCTTCATCGGTACCGATCTTCGCGCAGCAAACTTCACCGGTGCGGTGGCGACGGGAGTTGTGGACTTTACCGGTGGCGATCTGGCACGGGCGATTTTTGATACGGTCACGCTTCCGGGAGTCAATTTCTCCGACAACCGGCTCAACGGTGGATCTGCCGTTGGTGCTACCATGATCGGTCTGGTTGGAAACGGCTCCGCTTTCTTCCAGGTAGATTTTGAGAACGCGACACTGACAGGAGCATTTTTCGATCCTGTTGTGGAGGGAAGTGGTTCTACGACTACCTACGAGTTCACTGACCTGCGAGCCTGGTTCGATAATGCCGATTTGACCGATGCTACGCTGGCATATGCCAATCTCAACGGAGCGAGATTTGAGGGGGCTACATTGACCCGTGTCGATCTTCGAGGAGCTCAGGATTTCGATAACGCTACCGGCGCAACCTGGGGCGATACGTTATGTCCCGACTTCTCGTCGAGTTCCACAAATGGCAACGGACATTGTACTTCTTTCAGCAACAGCACCGCCTGTCGACTTCTGGAGAATGGAACCTGTAATAGTCAGCATCTCAGTGCTCTAGATAGCAACGATCTGCTCTTTGGTCTCCGAGACCGATATGTTCCAGGGATCAATCTCTCTGGAGCAAGGCTCACCGGAGCGGTGTTGACTGAATCTACTCTCACCGATGCTACTTTGAGTGGAGCAAATCTCGATAACGCGGAATTTATTGACGCGAGCCTTGAGAACGCGACCATGAACGGTGGTCGAATGAATGGTACGGACTTCACGGATGCCGGAATGAACAACATAACGGTCAGTGGAGTCAATAATGCTAACGGTACAATCTTTAGCGGTACCGAGGTTGGTGGAGCGACGTTTGCAAACGTCAACTTCATCAATATCGACTTTGACTTTATCGCTATCAATACATCGTTTGAGGGTTCCAGTCTGTCGAACGTGGATTTCAGCTCCACAGTCGATCTTGACAATGACACTCTGGGACTCAACGGTCTTACGTTTGATGGCGTCACCTTCACGGGGAACGTGGTCTTTACCGACCAGCAATTCGACGCCGCGTCGATGCGGTTTGTGGAGTTCTCGCCGACCTTTGCCGTGAGTTTCGGAGCCGCTGACTTCTTCAACGGATCGGATCTGACGGGAATGTGTGGACTCGAGGACGATGACGTCCTTGATGTCGAGTTCGATGACACCACGACCTGTCCTGATGGCTTGTCTGCATCGGGTGGAAATTGCCCTATGTATCCCGACTGCAGTGTTCTGGATGCCCTGTTGGGAAGCTGAACGCGGATGAAGTCGGGAGAGTCTTTTTGGCTTCATGAATAAAAAAAGCCCGCCGGGACGAAAGTCTCGGCGGGTTTTTTTGTGGTCAGTGGTTCAGAAGATGAGCGGGCCGACCGCCCTAAAAATTTCGAAATTCATCGATTCGGTCCACAAAATCGGGGCGGTCGATGAAGGGGTTTCGATTGCTCTGGACCTGTTCGATATTGGAGTTTCGGGTTCGCTCGTGCTGGTCGGGGGGATCTTCACAATTCCACTGTCGGAGGACGGCTTCTTCGTCGGAGGAGACGTCGGCGCCGTAGCGGATGGAGTAGTAGAGGATGGCCCGGGCGATGTCGCCGCGGCGCTGGGGTCGGACTTCGAAGATGGGATCGCGGTTGTCGTCGGCGCTGGGACCCAGAAAGGAACCACCTTCGTGCCAGGGACAGGTGCTTTCATTGCAGGAGACGTGGCCGAACTCAAAATTGGCCCGCTCATTATTGGCGACGGCGTCCACCGGAAAGAGGTGGTGGAGGTCGCTGAGTTCGGGCTCTTGGGAAGCGCCCCGGCTTCGGGGCCAGGTATGTTCGGTATTGAATCCGTCGGGGGTGCGGGTGCCGTCGGGCTCCACGCGGCGACCGGTATAGACGCATTCGATCAGGCCGTCGTCGCGGACCTCGAGCTGGTTGAATAAAAGATCCCGAACGTTGCCGTAGCCCCGATTGAATTGATCGTCGACGAGCAGAAAGAGCTCGGTGGAGAGTTCGCTTCCCGTGGTCTCTTCGAGATGGACGTAGCGCTCGGCGTCCAGGGGAAAGTCGGGGTCACAGTCCCAGGGTTCGGGAGCCGGCGGACCGTCGGCGTCGGCGTCTGCGCCGGAGTCTGCATCGGAGTTATCGCTTTCGCCAGCGTCGGTGTCGAAGTCCCCGCCGGTGTCGGTGTCGAAGACGGCGTCCACGCCGACGTCATTGTGGGTGTTATTTTCCGTGGGATCGGGATCCGTCGAGCAGGCGACGACCAGGAGTGTGGCAACGAGAAAGGGAAATTTGGTGTGGTGCATAGGAGCTCGTGACGAAGAGAAATACAAAATCGGCCCCAAAGGATAGCGAGTCAGGGCGTTGGGAAGCAAGAATGATGAGAAATAATCGGGGCCCAGAATCGGTTTATTGATCACGGCGGCCCGATTTGTTGAGCGTTTTCCACGGAGATTCAGTTCATGACCCTGATACGCATCATCCTATGCTTTATCCTCCCACCGCTGGCCGTATTCTTTACAGTCGGGATTCGCATGCACTTCTGGCTCAATATCGTGTTGACCCTCCTCGGGGTGGTTCCGGGGATGATTCACGCCCTCTGGGTGGTGGCTCGGAAGACGGACCGGGTGGACTAAGTAGACTGCATCCGGAAATGGCTCCCGTCGCAGAAAACGGTCTATTTGACGATCTTCGAATTTCGCTCACCGCTCGACATAGCGCTGCTATGCCTCGGGATTCGCAAAATCCGAATCTCATCCAAATATCCTCGTTTCTGCTCGGTCCGCCTTTTCCGGATGCCATCTAAGTACGACTTCAGAGGTGAGCAAGAAGCAAACAAGCCCCGCTCGATCAATGTGTTCTGATCGGGCGGGGCTCTTTTAGGACTGTCGCTCCAATTACTCTAACTGCCGAAGTTCCCGTCGCAGACGTGAGTATCACCCTCGGGGCCGCCGGATTGGAGGAAGAAATCCTCGTCGGCGCTATCGGAGACCTGAAGGCCGCTGCAGCCGGTGAGTTGGCTGTCGTTTTCGACGGAGACGCCGTATTTTCCGCTGCCCGTGATAGTGGTATCGGTTACGTCGACCAGAGAAGCCCGGGCCAGGCGAAGACCTGCCTGGGAGCGCTCACCGCCAGCCCAGCCGCGGCTTCCACCGTTTTCGATGAGAACGTTGTTGAGCACATTATTGGGGCTCAACGAATTGTCGAAGGAGATACCGGCCCAGAAGCCGGAGATCTCTTCGGTGCCCTGAAAACGGATCGGGTCCCCACCGCTGGCGTCGGCATTGAGTCGGCCGTCTCCGGAGAAGTTGAGGCCGGCGTCCTGACGAAAGATAAACTCGGTGCCCGCGTTGAGGGTAAGAGTAGCGCCGACGACATTTCGACTGCCCACCTCGAAGGGAACCGAGAGGACCGGCCAGGTTTGATCTTCGTCGAGGTCGCTTGAGCGAACCTGGACGTAGGAGTTGGTATTGTCCTCAAAGGTGTTGTCGGCGGCCATGGAACCGATATGGCGAGGCTCCAGAGAGAGTGGGAGATGGTTGTCGACGAAGTGATTTCCTTCCAAGATCAGGTCGGTGGCGGAGCCGTCGGTGGTGATCGCTGAGACACTATGGCCACGAAGGGTGGAGTCGCGAATGGTCAACTGAACGCCGTCGCCATTGATGTAGATCCCGGCCTGGCTTCGAGCGCCGCCGGACCAGGTTCGGGAGCCGGCATATTCGATGATTACATTATCGAGGATATTGTCGTTGGAGCGAGTCTGGCTGTAGGTGATACCGGCCCAGAAGCCTCGTTGGGGTTCGGCTCCGGTGAAGCGGATCTGATTGGAGTCGGTTCCCTCGGCTTTGAGTCGGCCACCACCGGTGATGTTGAGGCCGGCGTCTTGTCCGAAGACCAATTCGACGCCGGGCTCGATGGTGAGGACGCCGTCGTCGATGGTGAGGCGGTTGTTGATGCGATAGCAGGTGTTTTCGCTGATCGTGACCCCTCCGTTGAGGTCGTCTGCGGCCAAAACGTGTAGATCGGTGCAGTTGCCGGGAGTGTCGGGATCATCGAGGTCGCCGTCGCCGCCATCGCCGTCGCCGCCATCACCGTCGCCGCCATCACCGTCGCCGCCATCACCGTCGCCGTCGCCGTCGTGGTCACCGCTGGCCTGGTTTTCATCTTCGCCGGTGATGATGCAGGCCGTAGACATTGCAAGAATGGCGACGAGACAAATACGATAAAACCATCGAGAGTGACGCTTTGTAAGTGCTTCCATAAAAAAACCTCCAACGATTAGGTTATGAAAAACGGCCTCGGAGTCCGAGGCTACGTTTTTCATTTGGCAAACAGTTCGCCGCCGGACTCTACTGAAAAGAGATCCGGTAAACAAGTGTTTTGATCAAAGTGTGTGATTCACGTTGATCGGTAGAACGAGATTGAAAAGGAGCTCTTTTAAGAGGTAGCAAGGGGCACGGTGATTTCAAAGGCTGCGCCCCGGTTGGAGGAGACGTGTTCAATGGTGGCGTCGTGAGCTTCCAGGAGGGCGCGGGTAATCGAGAGCCCGAGGCCTGTACCACCGTGGTCTCGGGCGGTGGTGAAGAAGTCGTCGAAGATGCGCTCGACGTTGCCCTCGGAGATACCGGGGCCGTCGTCCTGGACGTGAAGTGTGGCCTGGCTTTCGTCTTCGGAGATCGAAAGCGAGATAGAGAGTTGGGAGCCGCCATGCTGGTCGGCGTTGACGATAAGGTTGGTAAGTAC
>SKNI01000423.1 GCA_007120615.1 Myxococcales bacterium
AATAAGCATTCACCAGTGTGAGCGCCCCCTTTTTGGCGATCTGAACTCGGCCCTCCACGTCGAATTTCTCCACCCCCAGACAATCGAGGACCTCATCGAACTCCACTTTACTGTAGAGCCCGACGCCGCTATATCCCTTCTTTTCGGCCGAACAGAAGTGGGTATTCCAACCTTCGGGCTCTCGTGCTTTTTTGGAGAGCTGCTCCCGCAAGACCCGGGTCTCTTGCAGCCCCACGATCTCCCCATCTTGCTCTTGCAGCCACTCGAGAAAGCCCTTACGAACAGCCGCTCTGAGACCATTTACATTCCAACTGACGATTTTCATTTTTTGCTCCGTGATTACAACTTGCGCCGTCCTGAACCGGTGGGTATCAGAGGAGCGAGGATTTTGTAAATATAGAGAACGGCAAATTCGACCTCCGGCCGACGGGTCTCAGACTTCCGTAAGTTGCACCGCCGGGCTGGCCCGTGCTACAAATTTGACCTGAGCAACGTAGGCGTAAGATGTCGCAGAGAGACACCGTGGATGGCGCAAGTTACGCCACCTGCTGCGCCGAACGCCGCCGCCGGCGCTCCGGAGACACTCTATGATGCCAGAAAATCACGCTTTGCCGGAAGCCGGCGACCTCATTGGTGGGCGCTTCCGTATCCTGGAAGTCCTGGGGACCGGTGGGTTTGGTACGGTCTACAAGGCTTTGCAGGAGAATATCGGCCGCGACGTGGCCTTGAAGTTTCTGACCCCTGGCGTCGCCAAAGATCCGATCAACGTGGAGCGCTTTCGGCGGGAAGCCTTTCACGTCAGCCAGCTTCGCCACCCCAACACCATCACACTCTATGATTATGGCCAGACCGAAGACGGATTGGCCTATATGGTCATGGAATATCTGGACGGAATTAGCCTCTCCGATCTGATCCAGTCCGGAAACGGCATCCCCTGGCCTCGGGCCGCTCATATCTTTATCCAGGTGCTCAAGAGCCTCTCCGAGGCCCATCGTCACGGTTTGGTGCACCGGGATCTCAAGCCCGAGAATATCTTCTTATGTGAACTCTTCGGGGAGCAAGATTATGTCAAAGTCCTCGACTTTGGCGTCGCCAAGATGACCCTGGCCGAGGCCGATGAGGAGAGCGACGAAGAAGATCTCACCCGGGCGGGAAGAATCTTCGGCACGCCCCTTTATATGGCGCCGGAGCAAGCCTGTGCCGAGCCCATCACTCCGGCCACCGACGTCTACGCGCTGGGCTTATTATTATTCGAGATCACCACCGGCCAGCCGCCCGTCACCGGGCGAAATCGCATGGACGTCATCCACAAGCAGATCCGCGATCCGGTCCCCATCCTCACCGATGAGTTACGGGGAACTCCCATGGGGGAGTTGATCCGAAAAGCCTGCGAGAAAGAGCCGGAGCACCGCTTTCCCGATGCCCCGACCCTTCTGGAAGGATTCTACCGCGCCCTGGCCCAGATGCAGGTCGTTCCGGCGCCCAAAGGCGGCGGTCGACCGGAGATGTCGATGCCCCATATGACCGTCCCCCCGGCGGTTCAAGATGCCCATTCTCGGCGGGCCGATACGACCGAAGAGTCCAGTGTCATCGAGGAAGCGGTCTTTACCCCGGCGCCAAAGGGCGTCGAGATCGACCACGCGGCCCTCTCCGAGGAGGACTCCGACCCCACGGAATTATTTGAGCCCGTGGAGTTGGAGCATCTCCCGGAGGTCGCCGTCGAGCACGGCCCCCCGCGAGTAGAGATTCGCCGAATTGGACGGGCCGAGGAAGCTCCCGGGGCCGGCACCCCGAGCCATCCCTTTCAGATGCGCACCCACTCCCGCCCTCGCTTTGACCTTCCCCTGATCGGCCGGGATCGAGAATTCGACAAACTCACCGGCCTCGCTCGCAGCGCCGGTCAGATGAGCACCGGACAGATGGTCCTGGTCGAAGGCGAAGGTGGCGTTGGAAAAACCCACCTCCTCCACGCCGCAATGAGTGCTCTCTCCGATGAAGGGGTCGACTTTTCTTCGGCAGCCTTTCGACGCCGGTCTCTTCCCATGGAAGCGCTCCGCGAGGCCATCGCCGGACTCTGGGGCGTCTCCCACAGCGAACGCATGGAGGTGGACCGAGTCGTCCGCGGCGATCTGAACCAGCTGGGAGGTTTCTCGGAGCGCGAGATCGACAGCCTCATCGAATTTTTGCGCCCCCGGGCCAGCCAGCCCCCTCCGGAGATCGCCGGCTCCGAAGCCGGGGTCCTTTACGCCCGCCTGGAGCGTTTGCTGATACGCCTGGCCGAGCGCCGCACCATTTTGCTCTGCCTCGAAGATATCCAATACGCCGACGGCGCCACCCTGGCGTTTCTGGAATATTTGGCGGTCACCGTCCGCACCCACGCCTGTCCCATCGTCGTCTTTATGTCCATGCGCCCCGAGGAGCGAGGGCTCAACCCCGATCTGGACCAGAATCTTCATACCATCAGCTCCAATATCGGCGTTGGATTTACCAGAATTCGTCTTCGACGCTTAAGCGGTCGGGCCCTGGCTGTATTTCTCGACTCCATCCTCCCGCTGGAGCCCCGTTTAAAAGAGAGAGTGGGCTGGCTCTGTCAGGGCGTTCCCCTGCACGCCATTCAGATCATCCGCTACCTTCAGAACGAGGGTAATCTTCAAAAAGAAGGCGAGCGCTGGCGACTCAAGAGTGGAAACCCGCGAACCATCGATCTGCCTCCGGATTTGATGGAGTTGATGGCCCTGCGTATCAAGCAGGCCGTCACCAAACACAAGCACCGCCCCCACCTACATCGTATTCTACAATGGCTCGCCGTCCTGGGGATGCGGGTACCCGTGGAATTGCTCAAGATGGTCATCAATCACGCCGAGAACTTCGATGATAATGACCTGGAGCGCGACCTCCACGCCCTGAGCGAAGAGGCTATCTGCCGCCAGTCGGTCCATAAAAGTCTTATCTGCGTGGAATTCGAAAATAGCCTCCTCCGAGAGGCGCTCCTCGACGAGATCCGGGAGCAATGGTCGACCCGAAATCTCCACCGCGTCGCCGCCCAGCAAAAAGTGGCCTTCTACGAAGAGCGTCAGACCGAAGTGCCCCTGGTGGAGATCGCCGACCACTGGCGACGCGCCGGAGAGATGGAGCGCTACCGAGACACCCTGGCCGCCAGTTGCCGTCGCTCCATGGAGCGCTTCGATCTGCGGGGAGCACGGGAGCGCTACCGAGAGCTAATCGCCCTTTTAGAAAACCAGAACCTCCGCGAACATCTGTGGACCGAAGCCCACCTGGCCCTCGCTGATCTGGCCCGCCGGTTTGGCGAATTCGGACTGGCCGAAGATCATTATCGCCGCGTCGTCGAGTCGGGAGAGGCCTCGGGCACCGAGAAGAGTCGCGCGCTCCGGGGATTTGGTCACCTTCTGACCATCCAGTCGCGCTACAAGCAGGCCACCGGCCTATACAGCCAGGCTCTCGACTGGAGCCAGCGGATCAACGACCCCGAGGGCATCGCTAAGGCTCTCGTCGGACTCTCCCGGGTTCATCTGATGCAGGGCGATCCTCGAAGCGGAGAGAAAGTCCGACACCGACTCGAGTCGATGCTCGGCGAGGTGCAGAGCCCTGAGGTTCACGGAAAGGTGTTGCTGCATCTGGCGGAAGCCGCGCAACGGCGCGGTGATCTTCGAAAGCGCTATAATTATCTCTCTCGAGCCCGCGAGGCCCTCCAGCGCTCCTCCGACCGTCAGGGTCTGGGAGACGCCCTCATCGCTCTTAGCAGCGCGGTGATGAGCCCCTCGTTGACCGCCCCCGATCGATTCACCCAGGCCGAAGAGACCCTTCTTGAGGCTATGGAACTCAAACGATCCTTAGGCGATCGCCACGGCGTCGCCGAGGTCTTTCGACACCTTGGACAACTGGAGTTGGAGCGCGGAAACTTTGAGCAGGCCGAGGGCAACCTCCAACGCAGCCTGGCCATCCACCAGGCCCTTGGGACTCCCTTCAATATCGGCGCTGCCCACAACGCCCTGGGTGTCCTCCACGTCATGACCCGACGCTACGAGTCCGCCGACCAACACTTTGACGCCTCCATCGACGTCTTCAAGCGAATGGGCGATCAGATCGCCATCTCACAGCCCCTGCTCAATAAGGGAATCGTGGCGATCAACCTCCGCCACTTCAACAAGGCTCAGACCTATCTGCGAGAGGCCCGCCGCCTCAAAGAGTCTCTCGGCACCAGCTGGGCCCTCTTCGATCTTCGCAATCAACTGGCCATCGTCAATATGTGGTTTGGCCAATTCGACACCGCCGAGCGCCTCCTCAAAGAGACCCTCGCTCACGTCGATCGCCACGGCACCGCCGAAGACCGAGCCATGGCCCGCAGCCTGATGGGACTCTTGCAATGTTTTCAAAGTCGTCTACAAATGGCGGCCCTGGAACTCGGACGGGCCCGGGCCGACGCCGACGACCTTAATATCGAACGAATTCGTGTTTTCTGCCGGGCCAACGCTGCGTTTTACGCCTTATTGACCGAGTCACACGCCACCTACGAAGATCTCGTGGAGTCCGTCGATTCCCACAACCTCCTGGCCGAATTGGATCGGGATGTGTGGTTGGATCTGCTCGCCAAGATGGCGCGATTCACGGCAGAAAAAGATCGCACTCGTCAATCGGCGCGCCTGTTACGGGCAGCCGGAACCATCGCCCAGCGATTCGGAAATACCGACGCTGGCCAGAGTCTTATCGAAGAAGCCGACTCTCTTGAGAAAGAATTGGCCGCGCTTAATGATTAAGTCCAAATCTACACCCCTCCATTTTTAGGAAATTGATAATGGGAAACAAACGCCTCACCAAAAAAGAAATCACCGCCGGACTCAAATCACTCGACGGCTGGGAGCT
This sequence comes from Myxococcales bacterium, assembly GCA_007120615.1. Classification (GTDB taxonomy): domain Bacteria; phylum Myxococcota_A; class Bradymonadia; order Bradymonadales; family Bradymonadaceae; genus SKNI01. The sequence goes on from SKNI01000423.1 coordinate 4,882, forward strand.
CGACGACCAGTCCATCGTGCGCTCCCTTGAGTTCGAAGATTTCGGCGAAGCCATCGACTTCATCGTCCGAATCGCCGATCACGCCGAAGACTCCGATCACCACCCTGAAATTTTTAATGTCTATAATTCGGTCAAACTCCGCCTCACCACCCACGACGCCGACGGATTGACCCAGAAAGACCTCGACCTCGCCAAATTGATCGATGACGAGGTCGAAGTCTAATACGCTACTTTGGGGGGAGCGTTTTTGATTTCAGTACTTTGCCAGCCACTCGATGGCTTCCGCGATATTCTCAATCTGGGGCAAAATCTCATCTTCCAGATCGGGATGGTAGGCCACAAAGCTGTCCAGCGCCGCCACTCGTTTGATGGGCCCATCGAGATATTCGAAGAGCTCATCGGCGATGCGGGTGGCGATCTCCGTTCCATATCCCCATGAAATATTATCTTCGTAGGCTAAGATGACCTTATTGGTCTTCTTGATCGATCTGGAGATGGCATCCCAGTCGTAGGGATTCAGTGTCCGCAGATCGAGGATCTCCACACTTACGTCTTTATTCTGCAGCGCCGCCCTCCGACTGCGTTCTACCAGGGCGCCGTAGGTGATCACCGTCAGGTCCGTTCCCTCCTGCACCACCTTTGCTTTGCCGAAGGGAATCATATAATTCTCCCCCGGATTTCGACCCTTATTATAGGTCTGGCGATAGAGGTGTTTGTGCTCCAGAAACATCACCGGATCATCACAGCGAATCGCCGTTCGAAGCAGACCGTTGGCGTCCTCGGCGGTGGCCGGCATCACCACCCGAAGCCCCGGGATATGGGTAAAAAGAGTCGCTCCCGATTGACTGTGATAGGGAGCGCCACCTTTGAGATATCCACCGATGGGGACTCGAACCACCACGGGGGCTTTGAAGTTATTATTGGAGCGCCACCGGATATTGGAGAGCTCATTTTTGAGCTGCATATAAGCGGGCCAGATATAGTCGAAGAATTGAATCTCCACCACCGGCTTTAAGCCTCTCGTCGCCATCCCGATGGCCCGGCCGATGATATTGGCCTCCGCCAGGGGGCTGTTGAAGACCCGGTCGCTGCCGAACTCGGTTTGCAATCGATGGGTGACCTTAAAGACCCCACCCTTTCCTTTGACCTGACCCAATAATTCTTCTTTGGTCACATCGGCGACATCCTCCCCGAAGATGACGATGGAGGGATCGCGGCGCATCTCGGTGCGCAAACAATCATTGATCAAATCTACGACCGTGGTCTCGGTGGCGTCTTCGGCGTATTGGGGTGCCGTCGAAAAGTCCGATGAGGTCGGATCGACATCGGGACTGTAGACGTAATCCAGTGCCGTCTCCGGTGCCGGCGTCGCCATCTGCA
>SKNI01000069.1 GCA_007120615.1 Myxococcales bacterium
AAGAAGTGGGGATGCCTCCGCGGTGGAGGGAGTCTGAAAACGGGCTCCACCGCGGCCGTCGCGCATCGCCAGAGTCAGGGTATCTAGGAGGCGATCTCCGTCGTAGAGATCGACCATATAGGTGCAGTCGCCGAGAATGCTCAGGATCGTGGCTTCGATGGGATCGCCTGGGGCGACGACTCGAGAGTGAGGACGGGTTCCAAATTGAGACGCCACGGCGCTGATGCGAACCGTAAATTGATCGGGTCCTGACTCTTCTTTTTCTTCTGGCCCGTCCAGCTCGTCTGGTTCTTCTAGAGTAGATTCCAGGGTCACCACAGAGACCAGTAGCTCCAGATCGGTGGCCGGCGTCACGTCGATATAGGCAAAACCCAGATCGTCGGTGTGGGCCTGGGTTACCATCTCTCCTTCCCAGACTCCTCGGACGACCTCGAAGCTCAACGTCGCCGGAAGAGGTGCTCCGGTTTCTTCATCGAAGACTCGAAAAAAGACCCGCTCCGAGAGTCCGCGCACCACTTCGCCGTCGGGCGGAGTGATGGCCAGGGCGGAGCCCGGCGAAGTGGTGATGGCTTCCACCCGGGGCCGTCGGCGGTGGGTTTCATCATCTCGAAGGCTCAACTCGGGCCATGCATGGTCTTGCAACGAGGCGATCGCCTCCGGTCGAGGGGCGACGGTGACCGGAACCTGAGTGACCATCGCCGGGATTTTGTCGTGGCTGGTGTGGACTTCCAGAAGATAGTCGCCTTCTGGCAGGTCGTCGGGAAGCTGCACCGGAAGATCGGGCCATAACTCAAGCGCCGTAGCGTCACCGAACGAAAGTGGCACGGCCGGGTCGTCGGAATCCCGGGGCACCAGCAACCACTCCATCTCGCCTGGCTGAAGCGTCTCGCCGGTGGGCGCGTAGTGAAACACCCCGCGCAGGCCATTGGTGCGCCCCGTTTCCATCTCGGCGTGGCCCCGGACGTAGATACCGCCGCGGACGTCGTGGTTGCTGACCGCAAACGAAGCCCCCGCCAGCCCCAGGACGATCAGGACGTAGACCCCGATGGCCGTGCGATAGACAACCGGATTTTGCCACCATGGGGTCGGACTCTTCATCGGCACTCGTGGACAAGAAGCTCAAAGAGCGCAGATCGTGGTCTGCGCTCTTTGAGAAAAAATGCGAAAAAGCGGTTGTGGAGCGCTATACGGTGAAGCTCGTTCCACACCCGCAGGAGCGACGGGCGTTGGGGTTGTTGAACTTAAATCCCCCGTCCATCACGGTGTCCTGAAAGTCAATCTCCGTTCCGTTGAGATAGAGATAGCTGCGAGGGTCGCAGTACACTTTGACGCCGAATTTCTCAAAAACGCGGTCGTTATCGTTGGGGGCGTCGACGATGTCGAGGACGTAGTTCAATCCCGAACATCCACCGGACTTCACCCCGACGCGGATGCCGTAGTCGCTCTCCGGAGAGATATCGTTCTCCGCCATCATCTTGCGGGCTTTATCTGCTGCTAATTCGGTCACGCCAATCATGAAGACTCCTAACGTGGTGCCTGGATCTACGGTATGGTGATAAACTATGTAGGCCAATTGAGGGAACGCGTCCACCGATAAAGGTAAAAAGGGTGGCACTCCTCGTCAAGATTAGTTGGAGCGCCAACGGTAGAGATAACGTATGATGGTCCCGGTAACATTCCCGTGGTTATAAGGGGAAGCATGAAGATCAAAGGTCGTGGCCGAAGTGAAGTCGGCAAGGTTCGATCCAATAATGAGGATCGGTTTTACCCGCTCCCTCACCGAGTTGACCACCGTTTCACTGGCCACTTCTCCACCGGGCTTTCCACCCACCCCATCGGCCACCACGAAGACCCCTCGGTCGGGATCGCAGCACCCAGTTATTTGCTCTCTATCTCCGGAGAGAGCCTGCGTAAATTGGTGCGAGAAGACCCCATTCTGGGCAATAAATTATTGACCCGGTTGCTCGCCAGAATGTCGCGGTTGATTCAGGAACTTGTGCTGGAGCAATGAGAGAGCACCAGTCGCCTATTCCTGGTCGGCCAATTCCTGGACCATCGTCTGGATTTCTTTCGGAGAAATCAGACCTTTGTCGACAATCAACTGTAGAAGTCCGCGAAGCAATATCCCGTCGTCGACCTCATCGGTGATCTCGGGAATCGTCTGCCCCGAGCGCATATTCTGGGCAATTTCGTTGACATCATCGCCGCGTTCACCCGGGTCGGAATCGTCTCCGAAGGCGAGGTTGGCAAAGTCGGCGGCGGAGAGCTCTCGAGTGGCCGGTTCATCGCGGTGTTTTTTATCGGAGCGTTTTTCGACCGCTCCCTTAAAGGCGGGGACTGCGATTTTTTTGACCTTGATTCGTCCCAGGGCTGAAGGGCTCCCGTCTTCGGGAGGAGCCTTCTTGTCTTTTTTGCGTGAGGAGACTCGTTTCAGGGCGTCCCGGATACTGCTGGGGACGACGGAGTTTTTCTTTTCATCGTTCTGCTTCTCCTCCTCCTCTTCAACTTCATCCTCGGGATCGTCGTCGGAAGACTCCTGAAGTAATTCCTGGGCAGGTGTCCGAGGGACGGTCGGTGGAGGTTGGCTTTTTTCATCGGCCATTTCCAGAACTTCTACGTCCATCGTGTTAAGGGCCATCTCGATGGAGTGTTCCAGATTTTGTTGCTCGTCGCTGCCTGGTTCCGATCCCTCGGAGAAATCTTCACTGTGGGAGTCTTCAACGTCGGAGTCTTCGGCGTCGGAGTCTTCAGCGTCGGAATCGGGATCGGCGAAATGAGAGTCGTCTAAGTCGAGTTCGTCATACCCGCGGGTGCCAAGGCCTACACGAGTGCGACTATTATAGTCTTCGTATTCGCCGTCTTTATAACGGTCGGTTTCGTCGTCTTTTTCCTGGTCGCTGACGTTCTCTTCTACCTCATCCTCGTCTGAGTCTTCGGAGTCTTCGGGTCCTTCCGAATCATAAAACGCATCGTCCAGGTCCCATTCGTCGAGATCGATAGGTCTGCCGACCCGGGTTCCCTCCGACTCATCCTCAAGGTGGGCAAAGACGGAGTCGTTGTCGAACTCGTCGTCCAAACCGTCGTCTAATTCATCCAGATCGTCGCTTACGACCTCGAATACATCGGTAGGCGGGCGGTCGCGCATCTCTTGAGAGATAACGGCGCTGTCCTCAACGCTGGCCGATTGAGCAGCCTCGGAGTCCTCAAAAAGAGCCGCCCAGCTATCCACTTCGGAGTTTTCGGGGATCTCCAGAAGAATCGCTTCTTCGGAGGCGTCACTGGATGGGTCGGCGGGATAGAGATACTCAAGGGCTCTCTGGAGATCGGCCGGGCCCACAAGTACGGGGCGAATATTGACTCCAGTGTGGCTGGCGACCTCGTCCATGGCCATCACGTCGATGGGGTCGGCCATGGCCAGTCGCAACACTCGGGTGGTGCCGTCGTCGATCATCTCCAGCGGGAGAGTCTGATTGCGTCTGGCAATGTCGGCCGGCAAGATATGGGCGACTTCTTCATCGATATCGGAGTCGGAGAGATCAACGCTGGGAACGTTGAGTACATCCGATGCGATCTGAACCACGTCGCTTTCTGGCACCAATTGATGAATGATCAAGGCGGCGTAGAGAGTAGAATTATTATCCTCGGCAAGTTCAATACCTTTCTGGACCACGCTTTGATCAGCGAGGCCGGCGGAGAGCAATTTGGCGATGAGTTGGGCGTCGTCGATCATAGAAACGGACGGTCCTGGTACCGGAATCAGCGAGCGAGAAAGAACGAGGTAATGCGTCAAATCTGGTCAGAGCTGAGAGCCGGATTCAATCGTCGAGTTCGATAATTCGACTTCCTGGAGGAGGCGGCAACTCGAATAAGTGCGCATCGAGACTGATGTTAAGTTGAGTATCACCGACGTCCAGAGAGAAGTCAAGATCTCGGTCCGGCCACACAAATCGTCGATAGCCGGGAAGGGCAATGGAGCCCGCATCTCGCCAGCCCTCGGTGGTATAAGCGTAGACCAGGTCTCCTTCGGGAGAGGTCTCCCGGACTTCGATGACCGCAAAGTCGGTGTGGCGAACGAACATGAAGAGATCGTTTCCAGTGACTCGTTGCACGCTGTAGCGATAAAGTCCCCGCTCCCGATCCCATTCCAACTCGGGAGTGGAGGTCTCTTCGTCAAATCGATCCCAGGGGGCGCCGCCGAGCATCACCCGAACCACGTCGCGGCTGGAGAGATCGACGGGCAAGAGTCGGTTGATATTTTCTCGAGTCGGGGCCCCTCGAAAATATTCGTTGGTGTCGCGCTGATGCATCGAGAAGGTCTCCCCGTTGCTGACCAAAAGGTTCAAAATCTCGTCACTTCCGGGGATTCGAGTCTGTACCCGGAGATGATCCGGTTTTTGAACCAGGATCAACTGTCGGACCCGCATGCGATCGCCGTCGCCGAAATATTCGAGGACGACATTTCGAAAGCGAGCGTCATCGATGGTGGCGATGCGAGCGTCGATGGCAACGCGCAACTCCTCGGGCATCTCCAGGGCGTTGTCCGGCGGCGGGGTATGCCGGGGACATCCCAGGGAGGTGAGCAAAAGTGCACCGAGCGCCACCAGAGCGCCGAGGTGCAGCGACCGTCGAATTTGCAAAGTGGATTGGTTCATGATGATCTGAAAATCTCTCAGGAGTATACTTGGCTCAACGGTCAAATGATTCACTAGCATAGTTCAACAGCTTTGTGAGACGAGAGCGATTCTATGGCGTCTGCGTCCGGCATTCTACACACCAACAGGCATAAAAGAGCAGCTCGTGTACTCGGCGCGGGTCTGGCTCTCGGGGCGTGCCTGTGGGCGACGACGGCGTCTGCCCAATCGGAGCCCTCCGTAGGGGGCGACCGGGTGGAATCGAGTCTGGCAGAACCGACTTTGGAGAGCGCTGATTCCACGCGCTGGTCCGCTCGAGCGCGATGGGGCCTGGAATATGACGATAATCCCTATCGCCTCGAAGGCTATGATGAATCCGGTGACGCACTGACCCGTTATCTGGTCGGCGCCGACATAGTCACCGATCTAGCCCCCTCAGGGCAAGTTTCCGCAACACTACGTCACGGAGGCACCTTATTTCGTCGCGAAGCTGACGCGTCGGCAATCTTGACCGAGGCCAGTGGCGCGGGGAGTTGGCGGCTTCATCGACGGGTCGGAGTGCAGGCTCTGGTGGATATCAAAGATCGAACCGAGCGGGAGAGTCAGCGCGATTATAATCGGGGTGGTGTGGGGCTTCGAATCAACGGATCTCTGGGACCCCTTCGCGTCTGGGCCGGCCCCAGTCTTCGGTATTTCGCGTTCAAACCCTCGCCGACCTCCAGCAACTCCGGGCCCAGTCTGCAAACCGGGATTCGGTGGATGATACGAAATGATCTGGCAGCCGACGGCTCCTACTCTCGGACCTGGAGAAATTATTCGAGCCCCGCCTGGCAGGTTGAAAACGGCGCTTTTGTACCTTATTCCGATGGACGAAAACGAAGCGATCAATACGACGCCGTCCAGGTATCTCTTCGTTACCAGCGGGCGATCAGCGCTCGGGTTGGCTATCAATACGGCCGAAACCGATCCAACTCCTTCGGTCAGGGGCTTCGCCGGCACGGCCTGGATGCCAGCGTGACCGTCCCCCTCTTCTGGGAGGTTTTTCTGTCCGCCCGGGCCGAGGTCCAGCGGACCCGCTACCAGGATCGAGTGCTCATCGATGAATTCTTTTTTATCGACGAAGACAATCGAAATAATCTCGCCGCCGCCCTGGCCCGTCCAATCGGTGACGGGTGGGAGGTAGAAGTTCGCTATAATTTCTTTGCTCAGGAATTCGGCACCGATGGAGAATACGGCCGCCAGACGCTGGGGTTGGCCATCGGATATTATCTGGATAGCCGGTAGAGGAGCAGAGAAGGTCAAGGGCAAGGGAAATCGCCAAGGGGCCAAGGGGCCAAGGACGCCAGGGAAGGGCAAGGAAAAGGGGGGAGTTTTTAATGGGGGCCAGGAGTGCGGGGTTTGCTGCGTTGATGGCTTGTTGGACGTGACTCGTGGGTGGCTCTGAACAACGACCGTTCAGGTTACACAGGCGGCGTTTCCTGCGTCCAGCTTTCCTGATCACCTACCCCTCGGCATCCACCACAAGATCCCTTCTATCCCTTGCCCTTCCTCTGCGTCTTGGCCCCTTGGCCC
>SKNI01000646.1 GCA_007120615.1 Myxococcales bacterium
AAAGAAGACCTTGCGTTTGCTGTGCCATTTTCGTTTGTCCTTCGAGAGGATTTATAGTTAAACGGGTCCGGTTTATCCCCCTGGGAGGACCCGTGATACGTCACAGGTGACATGATCCATTATCGAAAAGTCCGGGCCGATTTTGCGTCGGATTGTGATTTTTTCGAGGTTCAAGCAAGGCAATTGTGGAGGAAGCGTGACCGATCAGAGAGACTGGGAAGAGAGAAAATACGAGCTGCTGCGAGAGCGGATTCCTAAGGCCGATGCTGAGAAAGGGGGTCGACTGATGTTGCGCTATCTGAGTACGTCGCCGGCGCCGAGGTGGGCCGAAAAGTTACAGGAGGAGTTTCCCGAGGCGGCGGCCAAAGCCGGGGAACTTCAACGCCAGGAGCTTGAGGCGTTGACCGCCGACGAAAGACTTCTGGAGTTGCTCGCTTTTTCTGACCATAACCAGGAGTGGTCCGAAGATCCCGATGGTCGATATGAGGAGTTGAATTCCCGGTTGGAAGCGCTGGAGGAGAATATCCAGGATCAGGATATGGAGCGCGTCGTTCGTCGGGGGTTAAGAGAGTCCGACGAACGGGTGCAATTGGTGGCGGCCATGATGGCGCTTCACCGCAATTTATACGATCTGACGCCGACGCTTCTGGCCCACGTCGTCGAGGGCCGACGCCACGCCCCGCAGGCCGCCGTATTCGCAGCTCTTATGGAGCGAGACGCCACCCGAGATGTGCTGGCGCGATTTCTGGTGGATTCGATCTACGACGATACACCGGAGGAAGACCTCGACAAGGTGGCGATGCGCCGAGCGATCGTGGCCGCTCGCGCGCTGCTTCCCTTGATCGGAAGTCCGGCGCCGGATGTGGAATACGTCGACGACGACGCTCGGGAGACCGCCCGCAAGGTGCGCCTGGCGTTTGAGGTGTTAGGTTAAAACGCCATCGGATGCCAGGCCGTCTTGAACTCCACAAAGGGTAGAATCCAGTACGGAGACTGCGCTTCGTCGGAGGTCCAGTCGTCCTTTTTGGGAGTCTCGAAGAAGTGGACTCGTTTTACGTTTTCCGCAGCTTCAACCCCAAGCTCTTTTTTCTCGGCGGGGGTTGCATCAAAGGCGGCGACGGCATCGACGTCCATATGCCCGCCGATATAGCTCAAAACCTCTTCTCGGTAGCCGGTGAGGATATTGACGACGCCTCCGGGCAGGTCGCTGCAGTGGAGAACTTCGGCAAAGTCGATCGCCAGGCTTCGGTGGTCATGATCGACGATGAGGACCACCGTATTACCGGACACGATTACCGGGGCGAGCGCGGTGATCAGTCCCAGCAGCGGCGCTTTCTGAGGCGCTAAGGCGGTGACCACGCCAGTGGCTTCGGGCATCGTAAAGTTGAAGTGAGCCGAGGCTACGGGATTTACGTTTCCGAAGACCTGAATATATTTGTCGGCCCAGCCCCCGTACCAGATGAGTCTGTCGATGGTGGCGTCCAATTCGGCGACGGCTTTCTTCTCTGTGTAGCCCGCTCGTTCCTGAAGCGCTCGTTCAAAACTATCGCGGCGAGATTCGAGCATCTCCGCCATTCGATAGAAGATCTGAGAGCGGTTAAACGGGGTGCGCCCAGCCCAGGATCCCTGTGCTTTGCGCGCCGCCACCACGGCGTTGCGAAAGTCTTTGCGCGAGGCGCGGCAGATATTGGCCACGAACTCCCCCTTATGGGTTTCTTCAGAGATATAACGACCGCTTTCGGTGCGCGGAAAGGCGCCTCCGATATATAATTTAAAGGTCTTTAAGACCTCCAGACGAGTGCTGGTTGCGGTGGATTTCTTTTTGGATGTTGCCATCAGCGCACCTCCAGATAGGCCAGTAGTCCCTGAACGCCGCCTTCGCGTCCGAAGCCGCTTTCTCTGTAGCCGCCAAAGGGGCTTGTGGGATCGAATCGATTGTAGGTATTGCCCCAGACGATTCCGCATTTTAGCTGGCTGGCGACGCGGAAGAGCTTGCTTCCTTTGTCGCTCCAGATGCCGCAGGCCAGTCCGTACGGAGTGTTATTGGCTTTTTCGATGGCCTCATCGGGCGTTCGGAAGGTCAACACCGAAAGGACGGGACCAAAGATCTCGTCCTGAGCGATGGTGTGGGAAGGGGTGACGTCCGTAAAAACGGTGGGGGCGAAAAAGAAGCCCTTGTCGGGAAGCGTACAGCGGGGCTGGAACTTCTCGGCTCCTTCCGCTTCCCCGATGTCGACCAATCTCTTGATATTATCGAGCTGATCTCGAGAGTTGATCGCGCCGACGTCGGTATTTTTGTCCAGCGGATCGCCGATGATGAGGGTAGAGATGCGGTGCTTGAGCTTGGTCAGGACTTCCTCGGCGATATTTTCCTGGACCAGAAGGCGGCTTCCCGCGCAGCAGACGTGGCCCTGATTGAAGAAGATGCCGTTGACGATGCCTTCTACGGCCTGATCGATGGAAGCGTCATCGAAGATGATATTGGCGCCCTTGCCACCGAGCTCCAGGGTCAGCTTTTTATCGGTGCCGGCGACGGCCCGCTGAATGATCTTGCCCACCTGGGTGGAGCCGGTGAAGGCGACTTTATTGACGTCATCGTGGTTGACGATGGCAGCGCCGGTTTCGCCGAATCCGTTGACGATATTGACGACTCCCGGAGGCAGACCGGCCTCCTGAAAGATCTCGGCCAGAAGCATCGCCGTAAGCGGGGTGGTCTCCGCCGGTTTGATGACCACCGTATTTCCGGCAGCCAGGGCGGGGGCGATCTTCCAGGCAGCCATCAAAAGCGGGAAATTCCAGGGGATCACCTGACCGGCTACGCCCAGAGATTTCACGGTAGCGCCGGGGAAGGCATATTCTAATTTATCGGCCCAGCCGGCGTAATAGAAGAAGTGCGCCGCCGCCAGGGGGACGTCGACGTCGCGAGATTCGCGGATCGGCTTTCCACCGTCCATGGTCTCTACGACGGCCAGGTTTCGGGATTTCTCCTGAATCATCCGGGCGATGCGATAGAGATATTTCGCTCGCTCTTTGCCGGGCATCTTCGACCAGACGTTATCGTAGGCTTTTCGAGCCGCTTTGACGGCCCGGTCTACGGTAGCGTCGTCGGCGATGGAGACGGTGGCCAGAACTTCTTCGGTGGCCGGATTGATGGTCTCGAAGGTCTCTTCGGTGGTGACGAATTCGCCATTGATGAAGTGACCGTAGTGGTCTTTGAGGTCGACGAACCCACTCGATTGCGGCGCCGGGGCATATTCCCAGAGGTCGCCAAAGAGAAGGTCGCGGACCGATTTGGTGCTTTTCTTTCCCATTAGGAGGTCCTCTTGAATTAGCTCATGCTCAGGTAGCGATCGGAGTGGTAGCGGCCGGTGCGCTGCTTCTCAAGCTGCATCAACACGTCGTTGAGCAGGGAGGAGGCGCCGAAGCGAAACCAGTCGGGGTCCAGCCAGGCATCGCCCAGGGTCTCTTTGACCATCGCCAGGTAGCGAAGGGCCAGTTTGGCGCTGCTGATGCCGCCGGCGGGCTTCATGCCGACCATTTTACCGGTCTTTAAGAAGTGATCCCTGATGGTCTCCAGCATCACCAGGGTCACGGGCATGGTGGCAGCCGGTTTAATCTTACCGGTGGAGGTCTTGATAAAGTGAGCCCCGGCGTCGATCGCCATCTGGCTTGCCAGGCGCACATTATCATAGGTCTGCAACTCGCCGGTCTCTAAGATCACCTTGAGGTGGGCTTTTCCGCAGGCCTCGGCGGTGGCTGCGATCTCATCGAAGACCCGTCCGTAGTCACCGGCCAAAAAGGAGCCGCGGTTGATGACCATGTCGATCTCATTGGCTCCGGCATCGACGGTGCGGCGAACCTCGTCGACCCGCTCCGCGATGGTGGCCTGACCGCTTGGAAAATAGGTCGCCACGGCGGCGATGTTGATGTCGGTCCCCTTCAACTCTTCTTTGGCGATGGGAACCATAGGTGGATAGACGCAGACGGCACCAACCGTCGGACAGTCGCTGCCTTTGAGGGGCTGGCGAGCTTTGCGGCAGAGCATTCGCACCTTTCCGGGGGTGTCTTTGCCCTCCAGAGTGGTGAGATCGATCATGGAGATGATCAGATGGAGCCCCGCTGCTTTGGCAGTGGTCTTGATGCTGCGCGATTTAAAACGTGCGGCTCGCTCGTCGGCGGCGACTCTGTCGACCGATGGGACCCGCGGTATGGCGTAATCGGTGGCCATATTTCATCCGGCGTGAGAAGTGGGAATGATACTCATTTCGACTGCGGCGAAGGTAACTGAGAGAACCTTCGCTGGCAAGGTGTGGGTTGTGGTACAATCTCAGGTGGTCTTGTGCTGAGGGAGGTTACCGCCTCCGAGAAGTGTCGAGTACAATAAAGTTAGTGTTTACTGAGGTAGTGAATTGACACCGAACACTGGACTTCATTAAGCTTTGTCCGATGTGACCATTCGGTCAGGTTTTGAATCGATGTAGAGAATGCTCAAACTGCTTGAGTCAATTTATGATGGCAGTCGCTGATTTTCGGGGAGAACCCGCGGAGTGTTTATGCTCAAAAAAGATCCATTTGCGTTGTCGGAACAGCAAGCACTCGAAGAGTTGTCAGAAGCGGTGCTCGACGAGGAAGCACAACAATCCCAACCTCGTCTGCCTGCTCTGCACCAGGTTATCGACCAGCTCGCCGAGGAAGTAGCCCAACATCGATGCGTGGGGGTTATTGTCCTGGATGCCAACCATCTCGGTCCCTGGGAGCGGCGAAACGGTGCGGCTTCGTTCACCTTTTTGATGGGTCGGTTGACGGAAGCGGCCAAGAAAATGCGGGGTGACTCCATCCGCCAGGACGACGTGATCTGCATGTCGATGCCCGGGGGAGATTCGGTATTGCTCTTCTTGTCGCAGTCACGAGAGGACGACGACCGCCGGGCCACCGTAGATCTGGAAGATGTGATGGCTCGATTCAAGCGCAAACTCTTCGAGCCATTTTCCAGGGCCCAGATGAATTTCCACAAGGCGCTGGACCTGGTGTCGATGGGAAGTGCGCTGATTCTACACAACTCCTCTGTCGATCCCCGACGCGAGATCTATCGAGCCATCCGCCGGGCCCGAGCTGACGCGCTCGTCAATTATGAAGAGATGCAGCGACAGCGTCATCGAGTCGTCGGTAATATGATCTCCCAGCGCAAGATCAAGACGTTATATCAACCGATCGTCGAGCTTCCGAGCCGGGAGGTGATGGGTTATGAGGCGTTGAGTCGTGCGGAAGCCAAAGACACCGACCGTCTGGGCGTGCACCTCTTTGTCGCGGCGGCCCGTGCGGAGTTGGACGGTGAATTAGATCAAGCCTGTCGAACTCTGTCGATTCATCGCAGACCACAGATGGAACAACAGACCAAGCTCTTTATTAACTGTCTTCCACCTACCTTTTTTGAACTGAATCGAGAGTTGGATATCCTCGTGGCCGACTGGCTGGCCGATGGTCTCCAGCCGGAACAACTCGTTTTCGAGGTCACCGAGCGGATCACCCATGAGCAGGCTGTGCGGATTATGCCCACCGTGCGACGGTTGCGCAGGGAGGGATTTCTTTTCGCTCTCGATGACGTGGGTACGGGCGCTGCCAATCTGCGTCTGCTCGCTGACCTGGAGCCGGAGTTCATCAAGATGGACATCGGCCTGACTGTGGGAATTGCGGAGAGCAAACGGAAACAGGAGTTGGCTCACTATCTATTGGAGTTGGCCAATAAGAGCCATTCCCGACTGATCGCCGAGGGCATTGAAACCAAAGAAGATCTCGACGTGATCATCGATCTGGGAGTGGAGCTAGGGCAGGGATATTATCTTGGGCGCCCGGCGTAAGGCCCCGGAGATCGTTGCCTCCGGGGCTTTGATTTTCTTAGTGCATCGTGGGTCGCGAAACCTGTTGAACCACCTCGGCAACTTCATCCTCGGGAGCGTTTAGAGCCAGATCGGCCTGGGCGAGAATTCCCTGACACTCGCCATTATCGTTGACCACGATGAGCCTTCGAATCTGGTTATCTTCCATCAATTCGATGGCGTCTTCGTGCTCATCGTTGAAATTAATGGTGACCGGATTTTTGCTCATGACTTCGTGAG
>SKNI01000298.1 GCA_007120615.1 Myxococcales bacterium
CACCGCGATGTGGTGCGCTCCATCATGGGACAACGGGCCCTGGGTCATACGCCCCAGCAGGAATCCTGGGATATCCTCATCGGCAAAAACCAGCGGGCCATCATCGAGCTCGGCTACGAGGGGATATCCGTCGAGCAGGTCGTGGAAGCTCGCATCAAGAAGAAGGCTTTTGGTCCTCGCTCCACCACGATCTCCGCGTTGCAGAGCGTCGAGGATAGCATTCTCTACCTCGATAGCCTGCGCCATACGGAGACCCTGGGGGAGCGCAGTATCGCCCTGCTCATCGAAGAGATCGGCCCTCAGAATGCCTTCGAGATCTTTGAGCAGGTCCGCCGGCTGGTCCATTTTTATCGATCTCAATCGTCGGGACTACCGGACTGGCTGCAGCGATTCGTGGCCACGGGCTATTCCCACTACGCCCGAATGCTTCCCGCGGCCTTCGCCGATACGGACACCGCTCCCGACGAAATCGCCAGCGCCATGGCGTTTATCTTTACCCTGGAAAGCCTCGCCCTCTCCTTGGGATCGGATCGCTCGGAGTTGGAAATCGCAATCCGCCAATGTGCCGGGGTGGAGAGCACCGCAGATAAGATGGGATTGTTGTGGTCCGCCCAGTGGCTCCTCGACCTTCGGAGTACCGAAGAGATTCAAGAGTTCTTTGACCGAGTATTGAACAATTCCCTGGCCACCCAACGACTCCCCGACTACCTGACGGGCTTTATCCTGGCCATGCGCTTCGCCCCGAGAGTGGTCCGTATCGTCGTCGAGCTGATAAGCCGTGCCTTTGCCGAATTGCCCGACGAGATTTTGATGCCCTGGCTCCCCTCGCTGATCATGATGCTCGAACCCATGAGCGATGACCTGGTGTCGAGCCTGATCAACGAGGCCGGGATATGCTTTCCCCGCGCCCTCAACGAACTCGACACCTGGACGCCGCCCTGGGAGACCCAGAAGCGGCCACAAAAAACCCAATCCGACAACCCGACGGCCCTGAGCGATACCGAGAGAGCCACAGCCGAACTTCTCTTCCAATACCGTCACACGACCACCGCCGTCGCCCTCGCCATGGACATCAACCCAGATTGTTGGGACGACACCCACCTTCACGGAATCATTGACCACGACTCCATGGACCCCGTACCCTCCAACGCGGGCGACGATGCAACAAGAAAGTTGCTTCGGGCCTACCCGGCCACGATGGACGCCGTCTCCCGGCTGGTCGAGTAACTCATCTCTTCTCACTGGCCACCGTCGCCGCCTTCGTTTTTATTGAATCCGACGCTCAACGCGAAGTCTGTGAGCGCGAAGAGGCACTCCATCAAATCCTCACCGACCTGCGATCATCCACAATAGGGATAAAATAAATGCCAATTGCAGACCTGACCCGCAGAACAATGGCTGTCATTTGAGCAATGGCAGCGAAACTCCAGATTGCCGCAACTATTATAGGGACAGTCTGAATCGTAGATGCATTGGTTGGTATCGGGGTTGGGAACGCACTGGCCCTGCCCATCACAGACTTCGCCGATGACCGGGCAGTCCAGATTATTTGTGCAAGGCGCCGCGCCGTCGTCGACGCAGATATTTTCATCGGTGCATATATGGTCGACGTCGCAATCGGTATCGAACTCGCATTCCAAACATTCGAAATGATCAGAGCAGACGCCGTCTAAACAATCCTCATCGATCACACATTGGCGGCATTGGCCATCCACCTCATCGCAGACATCGCCGTCGCAATGGTCGTCCTCCAGACACTCCACGCAAATTTCCTCCCCGATACGGCAATACTCCTCACCGCAATCGGCATCGCTCTGACATCCGACACATAAGCCCAACGCCTCGTCGCAAGTAGTATCATCGGCACAATCCTCATCGACGAGACATTCAATACACTGGCCCTCATCACTGCAGAAATCTCCGTCACAATCCTCATCGGCGAGGCATTCGACACAGATAAATTCGGCAAGGTCGCAAGGTCCATCGGCGCAATGCTCGTCGTCGGTGCAACCCACACAGGCATTGATCTCCACATCACAAATGGGCAGCGGTGAGTCGCAGTCGCCATCATCCTGGCACTCCACACACTCGTAGTCGTCGGAGCAATGGAGCGCTTCGGGACAATCGATGTCTTGCAAACAATCACGACAGATTTGCTCGTCGACCTGACAGAGCTGACCGTCCAAACAGCCGGCCTCAAGCGTGCATTCAACACAATCATTGGTGGTGAGATCGCAGATAAGCGGCGCGCATTCTTCGTGATCCTGGCACCCCTGCGGCCTCGGGGTATCGGGCCTGTCGGCATCCAGATCGGACACGTCCAGATCGAAGGCGTCCAGATCGGAGGCGTCCAGATCGAAGGCGTCCAGATCGGAGGCGTCCTGGAATTCGGCGTCGTGAACTCCCAGATCCCCGCTATCGATATCGGGTGAAATCCCCCCCGGCTCAAGGCGCCCCTCGGCGCAACCAATCAAGAGGGCCAGCACGATGACGGCGAAGTGACGCAATAGAATAGACGGATTCATGAGGCGACCATTTAGTAGTCGATCAGGCGGCTCAGCCCTAATTGGAAGAGCGAAGACGAAAGTACAGCCAGCAAAGGAGAAGTCTGGCGCAACCAGCAGCGAAGTTCAAGTTAGGTCCGAAGGCCTGGCGGGCGACGCGTCAATAGCTTCGCAAATACACAGCGGGAAAGGGAAACGTAAACCCAAACATCAACGACCAATTATGGCCGATCTCCCAATTTGTGCGCAGATACATGACTTCGAAAATCTTCAATGTGGCCTGAATCCCGAGCCGCCTCGACGAGGGCTGCATACTAAGCCCCCCGGAGAATCTGGTTGTCATTCCATCCTCTTCGTCGATGAGAAGTCCCGTTCCCAACTCTGCATATAATCGACTGTCGATGTCCCCCTGCGATGAATAGGGAATCCACCCCACAAAGAGAAGTGGAGTATTGAGAAAATGCAAATAAGACAAGCTCGAGCCCAGTATTTTTCCGGTCTCCTCGATAGAGGAGCCGCCCACGAAGAGTTCTCCCCCAACCTGAAGCGTCCGCCGGCGCTCCGCACCGAAGGTCGCCCCCACCTCGAGCATCGGGGCGATGCCGCCGATGAGATACCAACCGCCAGGGTCGTCGGGGACCACGCGCTCCGGCTGCTCCATCTGAGATGGCGGCTCGTCAATCGCCCCGTCACCGGGCCGGTTTTTCTCGGAGGTAACGGTGACACACCCTGCCAACAGAAGAACCAGCCCCAGAAGCCAACATCGTGATTTCTTCATATGCCACTACCGTCGCAGGCGTTTCGCGCATTCTGTTCGAACCGAATTCGATAGCCCCCGTCTTCATCTACAATCAATCGTTGGCTCTCATCGACCCCTCCCGAGGGGTGGGATTCTCCTGGTGGCAGCCGGCGCGGATACCCGTCAGCCTCCTCCTGTTGAGTTCGATATCGCGTCTCATATTGCTCGTAATAGGGCGCCGGACGTTGCTCGGCGTCGTATCGAAGCTCGATGATTTCCCCGTCAATATTCACTTCGAGTATGACCGTGGCCAGACGCAAATCCCGATTCCAGGCTCTCTGGTTATCGAATGCAAATGGCAGATAAAACGAATGCGCATCTGCAAACTCTACTGCATCGATGGGGTCGGCCTCCACGGTCATTGCCACCTCATCAGGGCTGGAGGGATCTGCCACAAGCATTCGGGCCCGATCCACGGCGATCTCCCGTGAGCCGGGCTTTCGATTCTCAAGCCTCAATACCAGCCCCGCTCCTTCCTTTGTGGATCTGGCAAACCAGGAGCGAATCTCCACATCCTCAGGACATCGAATGACGGGATCGGTAATCTCCCACATGGGAAAGGTAGAAATCGTCTTCGGCGGCGCCGGCGTTCCCAGACTCACCAATGACGCGGCCAATAAGGCTGCAAGGTGGGGTGGCCCGATGGATAATCGGTCTGTCGGCGGGCCCTTCTTTGGCTTCACCGTGACCGAAGACCACCGCTTCAGCGCAAATTGGCGAGCGACAAGGACCATGGGCAGGCAAAATAGATCGGTCCAATCCATCGTAAAAACACCCCAGTAGCTGGCGGCCAGCGTATTGGCTGATTCACTGAGATTGATCGCAGCAAACACGACTACGGTCAGCACCACCGCGACGTCCAAACAGATCCGCCTGCTCGCGATCAGAGACGTGATTCTGCCGGGAGGCAATAAACCTGCTACGCCCCGGGCCATAATATACAAGATAACGGCCAGGAGAATGGGAAAGAAGAAGAGCCCGGCTATGTCGCTTAATTTGCCGGTTATCGCCCCGTGCAGCCACCCCGATCCCTTCAATACATGGTCATTGACACCACATACCAAAATGGCCACCACCACAGCAGGATGGGCCAGGAGAACGATCGGATGTATTCGGGCATTTAATTCTCTCCCCCCGGTCGGTGGATCGGAATTTGCCCCCCAGAACTCCTCCGAAATCTCGCGCATCCAGTGCAATGTTCAACTCCTACTGCAGCCGAGCCATCTCGCCAGTGTGCTTAGTAGTACAACGTCACTTAGCGTGTGAGACCACTCGGCGAGGCGTCTGTGACAAAGGCAAGGCGCGATCGGTGCAGGCGATGCCACCGCGCATCGTCGAACCGTCGCAACGCCGCCATTGGTGCAGACGACCGGCGATGGGCCGCAGGCTAAGTGACCTTGTACTATTAGATTTCCGAGAAGGTCAACAACCACTCAAGGGCCGAGTGAAACCCTTTCGCGCGAATCACAGCCACCACCCGTGGCCAGTACTCGTAGTCGGTCTGTCCGGCCTGACTGGCCGTCTCCTTCATGCACTGCAGAAGTTCCTGTTCCAGGTTCCCAATCTCCTCCGACCCACAGATATGAGCCCTTCCCCAGTCCCAGTCTCGAGACGTAACCGCGTCGGGCATTGCGATAAAAAGTCCCACCGGTGGCAGACACCCCTGCAGATCATAGGTCTGCTCGAGATCAGCCACCAATTTCTCTCGCTGGAGTTCCAGCATCTCCAATTGCCCCTGGATCTCTTCGTTTGAATTCGTCGAGAGATAGCCGCAGATCGCAAGCCCAAAATTTGGATGCATCGCAAGGTCCACTTCGTAATTCAAGGTGCTTCGCATCGATCCCGTTGGCTCTTGAACTTCCTCTGATATCGTCACCGTCCCAAACTCGAAGGGGCCATTGATCAGCCTCTTGACATAAAACTCCGTGGGAATGTGATATCGATCGGGCTCTTCCATCTCGATGAAGGGTGCCGCAACGGACTCGGAACGAGACTTCTGTTGTATCGCTTCTATGACACTCATGAGCTTCTCCCTTGGTAGATGTCCTTGTCGTCACAATCTGGAGGTGCGCACTCGCCCTCCCACATCTCTTATCGACGGATTGAGCGAGTTTGTGCGTGAATTTGAGAAATAGATTGCTTATTCTGTGTTCCCATTTCCTAGAAAAGGACGCTCCAATCATGAAATATACCCTGACGACTTGCCTCATTTTGTTCGCTGGATTGCTCGTCCTCACCGCCTGTGACCGAGAAGAACCGGCTGCGGAGTCCACCGAAGAAGCAGAATTCGAGACCTTCCAGGGCATCGAAGAAGAAGGAGGTGAAGAAGAGCCCAAAGGAGAAGCGGCCGAGACCAATGTCGACCCCGAGGAAGTCCTGACTCAATTTGGCGAGTTCTTCGGACGGCAGATGAGCTTCTTTAACCGCCCTCGCTCCTTTATGTGCGAGTGCGGCTACGCTCATGGCGGCACGGATATGGATCCCCAGCGCTGTCTTCGCGCCATTACTCTCTCCGATGAAGAGCGGGAGAAATTCGGTACCTGCATGGCTGAGAGCGGCCCGGAGCTGACCCAGGAGTTGGCCAACGAATTGGACGGCCATCTCGACTGCGTAAACGAAGTCTTCACCAATGCCATGGAGTGCGTCGAAGCCATCGATGAAAAATACGGGGAGCTCTGCTCCAGCGACGATCTCGATGCGGTCAAAGAGGCAGTCACAGATGCCCGCCTCATCTGTCTGAGTTCGCTCTCATGGAACTACGGAACTCGACTCCCCGTCCGTGAAGTGGCCAAAATTGCTCACGACGCAGGCG
>SKNI01000083.1 GCA_007120615.1 Myxococcales bacterium
CCTTGGCGACCTTGGCCCCTTGGCGATTTCCCTTGCCCTTCTCTCGCTTCTCCAGATCGCCATCTAAATAGATGCCGATCCGAATTACCCGACATCGTCATATCCCCCTCCAAAAAGTTGCGTTCCCTCCCTCTCAGAGTAATGTGAGCGGTGCCATGCATCCTCTTATTGCTCGTATACATCCCGCTTTTCGTACCGCCCTCTTCGCCTGGCTGTTGAGCCGAGGAGCGCTGTGGATTACCTGCGCCTCGGCCTCGGCCGATCTGGGGACCGGGGCACCGCTTCCGGGCCTTGTGGCCACTGCTTTAGAACACCTGACTGCAATGGTTCCCCCAGGGCCGATCTCGGCGCTCATCATGCTGATGCCCTGGATCGCCGTGGAGTGTCTTATGCTCGCGGCCGGGGTGGCGGTCTACCGCTTCGCTCGCACCACCGAACTTCCTCAGATCGCCGAGCGGGCCTGCTGGATCTGGTTTTTCAATCCTATCCTGGCTCTCTCGATTCTGGACTGGGGAACCCAGGCGGCGGCCGCGGCAGGAGCACTGGCGATCGCCGGGTTTATCACCTACCGCCCGGGCCGGGCCACGATCGCCGCCTTCATCGCCGTGGGCTGTCGGCTGGAGTTTATCTTGTTGTGGCCGGCCATCGCCATTGCCGGCTGGCGACACTATCGGCGAGGCAAAGATCCCGCCTATATGCCCTGGAGCGCCGCCCTTATCGTGCCGATTTCCTTCATCACCTGGATCGGGCTGACCTGGCACCTCGCCGGCACTGCCAATACCTCGCTTCGAGCGCTTCACGGTGATGCAGCCTGGCGAACCGCCGAGACTCTGGCGCCCTCATTTCCCGGAGAAGTACTTTTGTTGACCGCAGTAGCCGGGGCGCTGGTATTGGCCCTTTGCTATGCCCGACGCTTTCCGCTGTGGTATCTGGCACTGGCTCTTCCCGCCCTGCTCTGGCCTCTGGTTCAGATCCCCATTCACTTCGCCGCCATCACCGTGGCCTGGTCCCTACCCACCTTCGTTCATCTGGCCTGCGCCACCGACGATCGCGCCGTGGAGCGCCCCCTTCTGGTGGGGCTGGTGATCGGATTCTTATTCGCCTCCCCCTTATTATAGCCCCCTATTCCAACTCCAGGGCTTCCTCATACGCCTTTCGGGCCTCTTCTCGGGCGATGGAGCGGATGCGATAGGCGGCGTCTTCATCGACCAATTGGAGAAGATTCAACTCCAGGTGAGGATCGCGGCGGCGATGATTGGTCTCGCCCAGATCTTCGTCGCGAACAAATTGCACCGTACACTTCTCCTCCGCTAACTCCCGACACATCACCTCGTAGCGCGATCTTCGCATCTCGTCGTGGGTCCGCCACTCGGTCTTGAGATGATCGCCGGCGCCTTCCCAATTATCGTCATTATATCCCACCTCCCATAGAAGATCGGCGGCCATCGGCATCAGCGCCGGACAGCTCATCGAGTAGATATAGGACTGAATTTCCTGAAGCAACACCATCTCATAGGTGTGGGACTCCACCAGCCGGGCTCGACGCTCTTGAGGGGTGGTGCAGGCGATCGCGGATGCGATCAGGGCACTGAATAAAGCGATCCTCCAGATCACCCAGCGATCTTGAGTGGGCCCCTTTACTCTCATTTTCTTATCCACTATCATCCTCGCTCCTTACTTTCAGTATCGGTCAAGGGGTCGTTGTTCAGGGGCAGCGTTGCGCCCTGTTCAAGGACGTATTCAGTACCTGTTCATCGCCCAATTACGTTTCTTTTTTACGGAAGGACGAGATGCCAAGATCTTTTGAACAGCCCCATCGATCAAAGCTCCGGGGTTCTTTCTTGCTATTTTTTTCCCGGTGCAAACCTTTCCCTTAAGCCATCATTCACGTTTATTTTCAGGAACTTATTAGCTGCCACCATCCCCTTCGGCGAGGGGAGGAGGGAGATATTTTGTATCCCTGGGAAATAAACCTCATATTTGCCCACGTTATGAACAGGCTTGACAGGGAAAACCACCTGTTCATAACATAGACAACAGATAGCGTTTTCCTTTTTTTGCTCACCGAGGAAATGATTTGAACCAACCACCCAGAGATCATGTTGACTGCAACCGTTTGAGTTTGGATGCCTTCGCTTCCTTCCCGAACTGAATCACCACCGACGACGAACGTGGTATATCAACCGTCTCTTTACTGTTCAGGATATCTAGATCATGACCATGCCTCAGCCCGCTGTTGAAACTACCCGCCCTACTCCGGCCCTCGCCGAATTGTCCGGAGATCTCAGCCTACCGATGTTCTCGGGGGGCAATCTCAATATCTCCCCCGACACCGACGCGACCAGCGCTTATTTAATGCGGCTCAATTATATCGAGCCCCTGCCTGCCGAAGAGCAGCAAGCCCTGGCCGAAAGTTATGTCAACGACGGTGACGCCGCCGCCGGCAAGATGCTGATTTTGACCAATCTTCGACTGGTCGTAAAACTGGCCCGAGAGTATTCCCGCCGCTGGTCCAACCTGCTGGATCTCATCCAGGAGGGGAATGTGGGATTGTCGGAAGCCTTAAAAAGGTACGATCCTTATCGAGGGGTCAAGTTTACGTCCTATGCTCAATATTGGATCCGGGCGATGATTCTCAATTATCTGATGAATCACGTCCATCCCGTAAAGATCGGGAGTTCTCGAGCTGGACGAAAGCTCTTTTATAACCTCAAAAAAGCCCGCCGGGCCCTCATCAAGCAGGGCCACGAGAAGCCCACCCCGGCGCTGGTCGCCGAATATCTCGACGTCGATGAGAAAGAAGTCGTCCGGGTGGCCGCCCAACTCGATGCACCGCCGGTACGCCTGGATGCGGAAGCCCCCGGCTATGACTCCACCACCATCGGGGAGCGCATGGAGTCCGACGCCGCCACTCCCGAAGAGTTGGCCGGTCAACACGACCTCGCCAGCCGGCTTCGCGGTGCCATTGAAGCCTTTGGCGAACAGATCGAGACCGATCGCAAAGAGGCGATCTGGTTTGAGCGCATGATCGCCGAAGATCCCAAAACCCTGGTGACCCTCGGCGGAGAATGGGATGTCTCCAAAGAACGGATCCGACAGGTAGAAGTTCAGATTCGCGAGGAGTTTAAGGCATTTCTCTTCGAGATGCTCGGTCGCGAGATCGAGATCGAATTTCTGGAGTCGATGTAATCTGATAGTGGCGGATCGATATCGCTGCTCGGGCATATAAGGCCCCAAAGGCCGGGATGGGCTTTTTGCCCTCCCGGCCTTTTTTTTGGAGCGCGGACGTCCCCGTCCGCTCAAACCAAAAAGCGCTTTTCTTTTCAAGCGGACGAGGACGTCCGCGCTCCTGTCCTGTCTAGCCTAAGCTCTACAAAGACCGGACAGTTATGGTAAGAGATGGGGTATTTAGTATCTTCTGATGGAGAGATTTTTGATGAAACGCACCCTTATTGTTCTCATAACACTGTCACTGGCGGCGACCATCGCCTGCGACCGATCGCCGGACACCGAAACCGCGCAAGCTCAGGCCGAAGCGGCCGAGGAGACTCCTTCGGTAGCCGGCACAGAAGAGGTCGAATTTCGCTGGCTCCCCGACGGAGATGCTCAAAAATTTAAGGCCATCGAAGATCAAATGGGCGGCTTCTCCCAGTCCATGATCGAGGTGGGGCATCGCTACAACGATCTACACTGGGCCGGGGTGGATCGAAATTGGGGATATGCCCAATATCAGCTGGAAAAGATCGGAGATTCCATCGAAGCCGGGATCATTCGCCGCCCGGATCGGGCAGAATCAGCTCGTCCCTTTCTGGACGCCACTATCCCCAGCCTTCAGGAGGCCATCGAGGCCCAGGACGGAGCAGCCTTCGATGAACAATTTGAAGCATTCACCAATCATTGCAATAGCTGTCACGTCCAAGAAGAGGTCGCATTTATTTATGTGACCCCTCCGGAGGTGCGACTCTCGCCGGCCGGGATGCCCCCGACCGACGAGTAAGAGCAACTGAAGTCCGGTGAATCAGTGAACTTCGACGGAGAAGTTGCGTTCGATATCGGTGCCGGGCACCTCCATCTTCACTTCGCAATCTCCGGCTGCTAATCCCTCGATATAAACGAGGTGAAGGGACCCCAAGAAGCGATACGATGGGCTGCAGACATCTTCGGTTTCCGTGGTCAACTCGATGGCCGCACGGGCCGGTCCACAGACGGATTTCCCGTCGGCTTCCATGGTAAACGCGGCCACCGCTACCTCTTCACCGGTGGAGACCGAGTGTTCCGTCTCGTCGTTATCTTCATCGAGGCTCAGATTGGTGATCGCATCGGAATCCACCAGATCGAATTCATAAGACGCCTCTCCGACATCGGAGACCAGACTATAGGTCCCCGGTTCGGAGCCGGTGGAGATCTCTACCGTATCGATGAGTTGTAAATCGGGGTTAACCGAGCCACCTTCGGCGGGATCCACGGAGACGGGGTAGACTCCGTATCCGGTCAGACGGTTGTCGGCGCTATCGTACATCCGATAGACAAAATGTGCCCCGCTGTCGGTGATAAAAACATCGTCGGTGCAGCGACTGTCAAAGGTGACCCGGGCGACTTCGGCGGAGTCGATCTCCACAGAATCGGACAGTGTTTCTCCATCGGCACCGTCGGCCTCGGCTCGAATCCTGGCGGTTCCTTCGGTTTTGGCTTCCAGGGTAAATCGACGCTCACCGACGTTGACCACGTCGATGATATCGCTGGATTCGGAGAAGGCCTCTTTGATACTCAACGCCGACTCTCCCCCTACGGCGCGCACTTCCACATCGATGCTCGCCCCCGTCGCCAGCGCCCCGCTTACCGAGGAGCTCTGAAAGTCGGTGTCCAGGTATCGAAACGTCAGCTCTCCCTCCTCTCCTTCCAGCTCCACACCACATCCGGTGGCCATCACAAGCGCAAGGCCGATAGCCGAAATCTTCCATCCTGTCTTACTCATTACGTCTCCGTTTAAAAAATATACCGTTCTACTCCACGATCGGAGGAGAATTGCCCCAGATCGCCGCATTTAGCAAGTTTTGCCTTTCCAGTGCCTCAACATCTGCAAGATAAACGCCAACACTCAACCATTATCGATCCGGAAGTTGCTCGACGAGCCAGAGGAGCTCCTGGGAGAGCGCTTCTCGGTCATCGAGGGTGCGCTTGAGATAAACGACCACCACCGGAATCTTGCCCTCATCATAGAGCTGGGGTTTCTGGCCGGGTTGCTTTTTCATATCCCGAAAGTCATAGCCCCGCCGCTGATATATCTCTACTCGGGGACGGAGCAATTCCATCGCTTTTGTCTCTAATTCTGTTCCACTCAATTGTGGTTGATCGGGGAACTCGGCTTCGATGGGAATGGAGATCTCCGACGACTCGAGATCGAACTCTGCGAGCTTCAGGCGAGCTTTAGAATATTCGAAGCTCAACCCCCCATTGATTGTTTGGATATCAAATTTGGGACCCAACTCACGGTCGAGTTCTTCGAGAAATCGCTCGGTACTTTTTGCCATAATTGCCATCTCCTGCTGTAAAACATGGACGTACGACCCGGGTGTGGGGCGAAGGTAAACACGAAACACACTGTTTCCAGCCCCCGGCGGGCCACGATCAGAAGCGGCGGGTGACCCCCACCTCAACGATGGGCCCGGCCACCCCCTGGTTGATCCCCCCGATGGGACCAAAGGAATCGGTGCCCACCTGGAGCTGAAGTTGCCAGCGGTGATGAGAAAACCCGTAGCGCACAAGACCGCTAAGAGAGGCGCCCAATTGCCGTTCTCTCAAAGTTGCCCTCTCTCGCCAGGCGATCTCGGCACTCCCACCGTAGGACCACGCCGGCGAGTGAATCTTGAGGTAGGAAAATCCCGCGGATGCTGTTTTTGCCCACCGGAACTCCTGTTGAGAGAGCCCCGCTCCTAGCTGTGCAAAGCCCGAAACCACAACCTGATAGGAGAGATATTTCGACACCCGAGCGCCAAGAAGCCCCTCAAAATTACCTCGCCCCCGAATATCTTCGCCCAGAATCGACACCGAATCCGACGCTTCTCTTCCCGTGGGAAATACGCTCTCTATATAAAGGTCA
>SKNI01000381.1 GCA_007120615.1 Myxococcales bacterium
AGAGCGCCTTCATCACCGGAGTCCAGCGGATCTGTATCGGGGTCATAACGTAGGAATCATCGATGAGCTAGGTCGTCACGAAGTTACTTCTTCGGCCAATTCCCGAATCGCTTCGCGGTACTCTTCTTCCAATCGATCTACGAGCTCCGAGATCGTCGGAACATCATCGATGGCGCTGACCCCGTGTCCCGCCGACCAGATATTTTTCCAGGCCTGAGCTTCACCGTCGACGGTGAGCTTTTTGCCGAAGTCGACAGACGCCGGGTCCATCAATTTTTCAATGTCGAAGCCATTTTGAATCAGGCTCTGCCGCATGAAATTGGCGGGGACACCGGAGACCGACGGAGTGTAGACGATATCCTGAGCACAGGCCTCACAGATCATCTCTTTATAGGCTTCGGGGGCGTTATTCTCTTTTGCGGCGATAAACCGCGTTCCCATATAGGCAAGGTCTGCCCCCATGGCCCGAGCGGCGGCGACGTCCCGTCCGGTGGATAGCGATCCGGCCAAGAGAATGGTGCCGTCAAAAAAGCTCTTGATCTCACTCAATAACGCGAAGGGGTTTAAGGTCCCGGCGTGGCCACCGGCGCCGCCGCTGACCAGGATGACTCCGTCGACGCCAGCCTCCATCGCTTTCTCGGCGTGGCGACGATTGGTGATGTCGTGAAAGACCACTCCTCCGTAGCTATGAACCGCCTCCACCACATCTTTCACGGCTCCCAGGGAGGTGATGATCAGGGGAACTTGATGCTTTACACAGATCTCGAGGTCCGCCTGCACCCGGGGGTTTGAGCGATGCACGATCAGGTTGACGCCGTAGGGACCGCAGGGCTTATCGGGATGCTCCTGTTGAAAGGCGGCCAGGGCCTCTTTGATGTTGATAACCCACTGCTCAAACCCCTCGGTGGTGAGTTGATTCAACGCTGGAAAGGTCCCGACGATCCCCGAGGTGCAGGAAGCGATGGTCATCCTATCGTCGGAGACCAGAAACATCGGCGCGGCGACTACGGGAAGACGGGTGTTCTTAAAGATTTCAGGGACTGTCATGTGGGTATCCTGGTGAGAGGGGAGCTAGTTTCGAGGGGAGGATACCCGATATCGAGGTTTGTGACGACCCCTCAGTGAGAGCCAGGCCACGACCCCGTCCCCACCTGCCCGAAGCCTGCCTCCCATTCGCCTTTCGGCGAAGGGGAGGTGTCCGAGCGAAGCGAGGACGGAGGGGGCGTCACGAAGCCCCAACCACGATCAAGAATCGCTGACCGTAAACGAGACCGTTTCCAGCGTATTTCCATCGCTGTCGCGAATCGCCACGTTCCAGTCTCCGGCGCGGGAAACCTTCAATTGTGCCCAGGTTCGCCAGCGGTAGCTCTTGCCGATATTCATCGAGTAGGTGTGGATCTCGGTGTCGCCGGCGCTCCAGACGATGTCAGCGGCCGCGTCATCCGCCGGGTTTCGAAAGGCCACCCAGACGGTGACGGTGTCGCCGGCGGAGAACGTGTCGCTCTCGTCGACGGCTTCGCGGTCTTCGACACCTTTTGCGGCTTTGGCATCGATTACGGCGAGATCTCCGGAGGCAGCGGAAGAAGCAGACGCTGCCGGAGCCGAAGTCTCGGCGGGGGCTTCCTGGGCCTCTTCGTCACCTTCTTCGGCCATCGCCGGGGAGGAAAAGAGCAAAAGGGTCGCGCCACAGAGCAAAACAACCAGCTTTGAATAATACTTCATCATTTACCTCTCTGAAGGTATCGAGTGTCGGCGCAGACCGAAGGCTGGGCTTTCCACTCAAAAAATAGATTATTGCGGACAACTCAAGAGTAGCGATGAAAAGTCGGACCGGGCAACCACCGTCGTACAGAGTCTTGTAACGTTAGGAAATTGTAACGTCTCGGCAAGGAGGGCTAGTGCAGCCCTTCGGGATTCCGTAGGCACTCTCGCCGGTTCTGAACAACGCTGGCTGCGTTGCGCTTCCTCGATGATGCTACAGCATCACCTCTTCAGCGCGCCTTGCCATCGCCGCCCAGTCCTCGCCGGGAGTGCCCACGGAATCCTGGCGGACTGCACTAGGGCAGCTCTAGAGCGAATATTTTCCGCCTTTCTCAAGAGCGCGTTGATAGGCGGGACGCCCCTGACACTCCTCCACGAAGGCGCAAATCTTGGGGAATTTTTCCGTATCGATATTGTGGGCCACTACGGCTTCTAAGGGAAAGCTCATCTGGATATCGGCGGCGCTGAATTTTTCGCCGGCAAAGAAGGGACGCTGGGAGAGTTCTTCTTCCCAGTAGTTCATGTGGAGTTTGATCTGGGGGTTGATATACTCCTTATTCATGATCTTCGAGATCCCTTTCAGCAGGGGTTTTGCGATCCAGGGAGCCTGACGGGGCATTTCGCTGAATACGATCTTCAACAAGAGCGGGCTCATCGCCGATCCTTCGGCGTAATGCATCCAATATCGATATTGCAAAAACTCGGGGGTATCGGTCTCGGGTCTGAGAGTGCCGTCGTCGAATCGATCGACGAGATATTCGATGATCGCCCCGGACTCGGCCAGAGTCTTATCCTCGTCGGTGACCACCGGAGATTTTCCCAGGGGGTGAATTTCTCGCAACTCTTTCGGGGCGAGCATGGTTTTGGGATTGCGCTCGTATTTCTTGATCTCGTAGTCGACTTCGAGCTCTTCCAGGAGCCACAGAATGCGCTGAGATCGGGAATTATTGAGGTGGTGAACGGTGAGCACAAGGCACTCCAACAAGAGTTCAATGGGGTATGGAGCGATATCTTTATCAAAGCGGGTCGAGGTTGAATAGAACCGCTTGCCTTTGATGGGCGAAATCACTATCCTCCGCCCACTTGCAGATTTCTGTTTTTTGTCTCCTAACCCGATGAAAGCCTTATGATTTCAATGAAGTTACGATATGCCACTCTACTCGCCATTTTACTTTCCGGACTCCTGGTCCTTGGAGCCTGTGGCGGAGAGCCGACCGGTGAAAATCAGGCCGATGGCGATTCCGCCGGTGATGCAGACGGTGATGGTTCCGGCGACGGGGGTGATGGAGATGGCACCACAGGTGACGGTGATGGAGATGGCGCCACAGGTGACGGAGATGGAGACGGCGATACCTGCAGCGACCCCTGCACCGCAGGAGCGAGTCGCTGTGTGGAAGGAGCCACCCAGACCTGTGTGAGCATCGACGGATGTCCAAGGTGGAGCGATCCCACGGACTGCGGCGACGACGAGGTCTGCTCCGGCGGGCAATGTGCCGAGGATTGTCTGGAGATCTGCACTCTCGGTGAGCGCGAATGCGTGGGAGAAGAGTATCGAGAATGCGAAGAGAATTTCGACGGCTGTGCCGACTGGACCCCTCCTCAGAGTTGCTCCGCCGGCGAGTCATGCTCCGGCGGCCAATGCGGAGACAGTTGCACCGACGCCTGTGATGAAGGCGCCAAACGCTGCGATAATGAAGCTACTTTTCAGGTCTGCGAGGAGCAGTCATCGGGCTGCCTGGATTGGTCCGGCGCCGAATCTTGTCCCAACGGCGCTGCCTGTGACGGCGGTGAATGCCAGGGGTGTGCCGACGGAAGCCGCAGGTGCAGCGATAATGGAACGGGAGTTGAAGAGTGTTCCGACGATGACTGGACTCTGGTTCAGAGCTGTCCGTTGGGCTGCGACGGCGCGAGTTGTGCCACGGAGACCTCCTGTCAGCCCGGCTCGTATCAGTGCAATGGAAATGTCGTAGAGGTCTGCAATACTTCCGGCTCGGCCTATCTTCACATCGCCACCTGCGCTGTGGACTGCGACGCCGGACTTTGTACCGGGGAGTGCGCGCCGGGCGAAAAACGTTGCAACGGCGACAACGTCGAGGTCTGTAACGGAAGCGGAACCGCCTGGGATACCGACGAAACCTGCGATAATCGCTGCGATTCAAGCGTCGCCGCTTGCGCCTTAGAAGAGCTCGATATCACTTCCGACACCACCATGAACGGCACCATCATCGTCGACGGTCCGGTAACCGTTCGAAGCGGCGCCGATCTCTACTCGCCGGAGGGTAACTTAAAGATCTACGCCACCACGATCACCGTCGTGGAAGGCGGTTCAATTACGGTAGCTCCCATCGGCGATGATCCCAGAGGAAAGGGAAATCTCAGCACCTCCACCTGCTGGCATAGTGGTGCATATCGCTACACGGGAGGATCCGGTGGAAGTTATGGAGGCCGCGGACAGAACACTCCCTGTACAGGTGCTCCGAATCCTTTTGTGAGAAGTGATGAGATCGAAGTCGGAGTTGGAAGTGCCGGGGGAGATGGCCGGAATGCGAGCGGCACCGATGGAATGGGTGGTCTCGGTGGAGGTGTGGTTCATCTCATCGCCGATCAGATCAATGTGGAAGGGTCGATTCGCGCTGATGGTGATCACGGAAACCTGGAAGCAAGCAGTTGCACCAATACCAGCGGTGGAGGCGGATCGGGAGGTGGAGTCCTTCTGGCTGCCGATGATCTAACCTTCTCCGGCACGATCTCCGTGCAGGGTGGCGATGGTGCTTCGGGTACGTGCACCGGAAATTATGGTGGCGACGGCGGCGATGGAGTCGTCAAATTTCTCCACGGAGCCAGCATTGATAATACGGGCTCGGTCTCCGGGGTATCCTACACCGGACTTCTGGCGCCCCTTCAGATCTCGTCGACCACTCATCCCGACTCCCAGCGCTATTATAACGATGATTTCGACACCATTGCGCTCAGCTGGGATCGACCCTTTCCGGCGGTGCAGGGCTATTATCACAGCTTCAATGACGTGCGTAACTTCGTGCCCACTCCGGGCAACTCCACCTTCCTCGACGATGAGGTCGTGACTTATACCCGCGACGATGTGGTGGATGGTCAAAATTACTTCCATATCATCGCCGTCGACGCTCAGATCAATCCGGGCACCATGGAGGCCAGAAAGGTGATTAATGTCAACACCTCGCCTCCCAGCGTTAGCTCCGATAGCCACCCCAACCAGCATTCCTGGTCATCCAATGCCAACGTCTTTATCCAGTGGTCCGACCAACGGGCAGAAGAGAATTTCACGGGCTATTATTATAGGGTCGATGAGTTTGGAGACACCGTTCCCACCACCAACGATACCTTCGTGCCGCTGGACCAGAAGCAGACTCTTCTCTCCAACCGTCCCGATGGAATCTGGGCCTTTCATATCGTGCCGATTGACACCTTCGGATACCTGACGAAAGAGGCGGCCACGTATCGCTTCCGAATCGGCGATGACCCTGGCGAAGGCACGATTCTCGGCGTGGTCCGCGACGAAGATCAGGAGACCATCTCCGGAGCCACCATCACCATCAACCGGGGACTCTTCCACGGCGCGATCCCCGATCAAACAAGCAGCGCCGGCGGCAATTATAATTTCACCGCCGTACCCGCCGGGGAGTGGGAACTTCGAGTCACCGCCGACGGATACGAGACCAAAGATATCGCGGTGTCGTTAAACGATGGTCAGTCTCGAACCGTGGATATCACCCTGGAAGAGGCTAATTGAACACCGGGTTCAGTCGGGAAAGTCGTCGGGATCGGTAGCGGTGCCAAACCACACATGGGCGTAGCCGCCTGAGATTCCGACGCCCATCGCTCGCCATGGATAGCTGGCCCAGACGCCCTGGTTTAAGATGACGTTGTTGTGGCCCGAGGAGCCTTTCCAGGCACCGAGGGCTACGGAGGCGGTGGACGCCCCCGATACAGATATCTCGAACCCGGAGCTCGTATAATTGGTGAGTTCGCCGGGCTTGATGTGCATGCAGTTTGCCTGAGCGGAGCCCGTATAACAGCAGGGCGTCCAGGGACCCTGGTCGGACCAACTGTGAAGATTGCAGTCGCCTGCCAGTACCGTGCTGCCGTGATCGATGAGGTCCTGGACGTGAGCCCGGGCCACAACGGTCAGTGAATAAGAGAGGGGGACCGGGTCGAGGCCTTCTTCGACCCGATAGTCGTTGATCCCCTCAAAGAGGGCCAATTCCATGTCGGTCAGTTGACTCGTGTCGGGGTCGAAAGGCTCGGGTTCGGGCTCGGGATCTCCAGCATCGGGGTCGGGGTCTCCAGCATCGGGA
>SKNI01000753.1 GCA_007120615.1 Myxococcales bacterium
CCGGGGCCCTGAACGATCAGGGGATTGTCGTTATACCGCCCGGTTCGAAATTGAACGATATTGTCGGTGAGTTGAATCCTGGCAAAAGCGTGATCCGAGGCGTACCGTCGAAGCTGCACCGAAGCGTTGCCCTCGCAGTCGACGCTCCCCACAAAGCGCAGCACCTCATCATTGGCCTTTGCTTCTTCAAGCCGCCCGCTCAACACGTCGTCGTATTCGCTGACCCTGGCGATGAACTCCTCCGCCGAACCGGTCTCTAACTCTGCAGGCACCAGACTCTCGATATCGACATCGGAGAGCTCCAACGAAAGTCCCATCTCCCGGGCCAGAATGACCACTTTTCGGGCCACGTCCATCCCGCTCAGATCGTCTCGCGGGTCGGGCTCGGTGTAGCCCATACGCTTTGCGTCGGCCAGAATCTCCGAAAACGGCCGGCTCCCATCAAAAGAGTTGAACAAATAGGAGAGCGTTCCCGACAAAATCCCCTCAATGGAGAGAATCTCATCACCGGTCTCGATGAGATCTCGCACAGTCTCGATGATCGGAAGCCCGGCGCCCACGGTGGTCTCGTAGAGATAATGCTTTCGAAGACTCCGGCTGGCTTTTTTCAGTCCCTCATAGGACGCAAAGGTGTCGGTATTGGCCTTTTTATTGGGCGTAATCACATGAATCCCGCGATTGAGCCAGTCTTCGTAATGACCGGCGATGGCCCCGCTGGCCGTACAATCCACGATGACCGCGTGGGGATGATAGTCGGTCTGCACGTGGTCCACGAACGTCTGAAGGTCGGCCTCCTGAGCGTCGCCCTCCAGCGCGCCGCGCCAGTCTCGAAGGTCGATATTCGTATCATCGAGGACCATCGTCGAGGCGCCGGTGATGGCCCGAACCCGGATGTCGATCATCCGCTCCGTGCTGAGCCGTTCCACCTGCCGGTTGAGCTGGTCGAGGAAGGTAGCTCCCACATTTCCGGGACCGATGACGCCCACGGAGAGCGTCTGATTGGAGAGGTAAAACCCTGCATGAGCCGCCCGAAGCGCCCGGGTGACGTCTTTCTGGTCGACCACCACCGAGATATTTCGCTCCGACGAGCCCTGAGCGATGGCCCGAATATTGACCCCCGCTTTGCCCAGCGCTCCGAAGAGCTTGGCGGCGAGCCCGGGAATGCCCGCCATATTATCGCCGACCACGGCCAGGATGCTGCAATTTTCGGCGACGTCGACGGTCTGTATTTGACCGTGATGAAGCTCCGCGAAAAATCCCCGCTCCACCGACTTCCGCGCCGCCTCCGCCTGCTCCTGAGGCACCGCAAAACAAATCGAATGCTCCGAACTCGCCTGCGAAATCATGATCACCGAAACGCCGGCCTCTTTTAGCGTCCCGAAGACCCGATGTGCGATGCCGGGAACCCCGATCATCCCCGCGCCCTCGACGTTGACCAGGGCCATATCATCAATGGTGGCAAATCCCTTCACCCTCAGATCCGACGACGACTCGGTGTGAATCCGAGTACCGCTATAGTCGGGATTGAAGGTATTTCGAATATAAATCGGGATCCCCAACGCCACCGCCGGCGCCATGGTGCTCGGATGAATCACCTTGGCCCCGAAATAGGCTAGCTCCATGGCCTCCTGATAGGTCAGCGACTCGATGACCTCGGCCTCGGGAACCTGCTTCGGATTGGCGCTCATCACCCCGTCCACGTCGGTCCAGATATGAATCTCTTTCGCCTTGAGAATGGACCCGAAAATCGACGCCGAGAAATCGCTTCCGTTTCGCCCCAGCGTTGTGGGAACGCCCTGATGATCGATGGCGATAAATCCGGTGATCACCAACACGTCCACGTCTCGAGCCTTCAACAACACGTCCAGCCGACTCTCGGTCTCCTCCCAGTCCACCACCGGTCCAAGCTCTCCGGGCTCCACCACCAGCACTTGCCGGGCGTCGAGCCAGTCCACCGATCCGCCCTGAACCCCGATCGCCGCCGCCAGAAGCTGCGCCGACCACAACTCTCCATACCCCGAGATGAGCTCCAGAGCCGTCTTCGGCGCCGAGCCCAATAGCCACAACGCCCGCAGCACATCCTCGATATCCCGAAAGTCGTCCTTGAGCCTCGACTTCAACACTCCCGCCGCGCTCTCCGGCAAAAGGTCGTCGATGGTCTCAAATTGAAACGCCCGTAACTCGTCGAGTCGGCGCCGATACGCCGAATCCCGCTGCTCCGTAAGCTCCACAAGTTCAATGAGCCGGTTGGTCACCCCGCCCATCGCCGAGACCACCACCCCCATCTTCTCATCATCACGCCCCCGCAACACCCCGCCGACCCGCCGATACAGGTCTGCGCTCGCCAGCGACGATCCACCAAATTTATGTACGGTCCACTTCTGTGTCATAGCTCGACTTTTATCTGGTTCAAGGATTCTCAAAAAAACTAGTTACTCTGGCGGCCGATAATTACACAGGACGCGAGCACAGTCGACCGCTTTCCCCCTTGTCTCAAAGCTCACAAAAGACATCGACAAACCATATGCGCAATGAGTAGAGTCATCCTCTCGACAAAGCTGACAGTCATCAATGCACGCCAGGCCAAAGCGATGGATGGTTCCGACACCGAAAACCTTCCGGTCGACCCGCAACAGAAAGTGGTCGCCGGCCGTTTCCAGATACAGCGCTTGCTCGGCGAAGGGGGCTTCGGAGCCACCTACGCGGCCTACGATCGAGAGACCGGCACCGAGGTGGCCGTCAAGAATCTTCGCATCGACCGAGCCGAGGACTGGAAAGCCATCGAACTCTTCGAGCGCGAAGCTCGCATCCTGGAATCTCTGGACCACCCCCGAATTCCTGACTACGTCGACTACGTCGTTGACGAAGACTCCGGCAACTCCTACCTGGCCCAAGAGTTGGCCGCAGGACGCTCCATCGAGGCGATCCTCGACGACGGCCGTCGCTTCGATGAAGAAGAGACCGTGGCCATCGCCATGCAGGTCTTGGACGTGCTCATCTACCTCGACACCCTTCGCCCCCGGGTCGTCCACCGCGACATCAAACCCGGCAATCTTTTGCTCGACGACGACTCCGTCTACCTCGTCGACTTCGGCGCCGTCCGAGAAGTCGCTCGCCAGCTCGGAAACGGCTCCACCGTAGCGGGGACCTTCGGTTATATGGCCCCCGAACAACTACAGGGCATTGCCGTACCGGCCTCCGATATCTACGGGCTGGGAATGACGATCATCCATATGCTCACCGGCCGCTCTCCCGACAGCCTTCCTCAGGTCCGAATGCGCCCCGACTACCGCGGAATGGCCGTCATTTCCGACCGCTTCTGCGAGCTCATCGACTCCATGACCGAGGTCGTCCTCGAAGATCGAATCTCATCGCCTGAAGAGTGTCTCCAGAAATTCAAGAACCTAACCCGCCCCAACACTCCTGCTCCCATAGTCCCGCCCCAGGGAGCCGCCCCGCCCCGCCGGAAACAACCGAGAAAACAAACAACCCAGGAAGAACCAACAGCGCAAGACCGACACCAGAGGAAACAAAAGAAGCAACAACGCAGGCAACTGGCTCGCCAAAAAAAGAGAGAGCAGGCCAAAGAGCAACTCGCTATCTGGCGCGACGAGTCCGTTCGCCACCGAGGTCTTCGCATCGAGGCCACCGGCGACGACTCCTGGGAGGTCACGATCCGCACGCCCATATCGCGAATCATCAGCCGCCGCGGCAGAGCCAACTTCGTCTCGCTCACCACAGGTACTACCTTCGGACTGGCCGCCGGTCTGGCGATGGTACTCCACCCCTTATTCGCCGAACTTGACCTCGCCATCACCCTGAATCTCGCCGTATGGGGCCTGGTGGTTCTCGGTTTCGCCCTCTGGGGAGTCATCACCATTCTTAGCTGGTTTCGCAACGTCCGCTCGGGACAACTCAGCATCCACGGCAACACCTTCACCCTCAACTACTCGGGCCAACTCGTGCCGGGCATGTCTGCATCACTGCAAACTCTCAAATTCGCCCCCGACGACTATGATGAGCCCTACGTGGAGGGAGTAGGAGGACATAATCTGACCCCATCCCATCGATTTGAGCCCTTTTCCCTCGCCCACGACGGCTCCCTGGTCACCTTCTCCCATCTCACCGTCGATGAGGTGGAGAAGCTAAAGACTTTCCTCGTCGCCGTCGGAGCAAAAGTACAGAATTGAACCGTCGACAATCTCCATAACCCCGACAATCATCCACCACTTCGCCAATACTGAGGACACCGCAGACCACATCACCCACACCACCCACAAACCGAAAGTTCCTTCGTGCCCACCGCGGAGTTCAGCGCGCTCTACCGCGCCTCCGCGCTCAGCCTTCCCCGCTTCGCCATTCCGTGACTCCGAGTCTCCGCGTCTCCGCCCGCGTCTCCACAACGTTTACAACCCCACCACTGTGCCTAGCTTTTCCGCCGCAGCGCGCAGTATCTCGGTCCGGAACCGAAGTACTTGATTGTGAATGCAGTTTACCGGAGGAGTGTAATGCTATCCAAATTGATCGTCTGGGCGGAATGGTCGGAAGTGGTGTGGGCTAGGTGGTGCGGAACGTCGCCCGGGGATCAGGCCCCTGTACATTGTCGGAGGGGACCGTGTGGCGCCACAAAAACGTCCCAGCAACAGACTTTTTGGGGCACCTGAAAAGTTCCAATTAGAGACGCTTCTAATTACTGAAAACGTCCCCTCCGAGGGGACCCGCCAACAACCCAAGGTGCTGGAGAAGCCTACGCTCACCCTCTCCGCCGGCCGCAGTTCAGGCCGTGGGGGGAGGTGGGCCGAGCGTGAGCGAGGCTCGGAGGGGACCGGTCCGCAGCTCAAAAGATTCTCAACGACCCTCACGCACCATGCCGAATATGCATAATATCCCCATCGACCACGACGTATTGCTTGCCTTCCAGACGCAACTTCCCTGCCGCCTTGATACCGGCCTCGTCGTTGTAGGTCTTCAGATCTTCAATGGTATAGACCTCGGCCCGAATGAACCTCTTCTCAAAATCGGTGTGGATCACGCCGGCCGCCTGCGGAGCTGTAGCCCCGACGGGGATGGTCCAGGCTCGGATCTCTTGTTCGCCGGCCGTAAAGAACGCCTGCAGACCGAGCAGATCGTAGGTGGCTCGAATGAGCACGTTCAACGCCGGCTCCTCGATTCCCAGGCCCTCGAGCATCTCGCGTTGTTCGGCCTCTTCCATCTCCACCAACTCCGCTTCGATGGAGCCGCAGACGGTGACGACGCTGCTATTCTGGGATTCGGCCAGCTCACGCAGCTTCTGGACGTGGGGGTCTTTTCCGTCGAGATCGTCATCTCGGACGTTGGCCACAAAGAGCACCGGCTTGATGGTCAAAAGGTGACAATCTTTGACCATCAGGTGGTCGGTCTCGTTGAGATCTAGGCTCCGGACTGACTTTCCCTCTTCCAGTCCGGCCATGATCTTTTCGAGCGTCTTGACCCGGGCGATCTCTTCTTTGTCCTGGGACTTGGCTGCCCGCCGCGCTTTGTCGAGCCGCTTCTCCACGGTCTGCATATCGGCCAGCATCAACTCGGTCTCGATGATCTCGACGTCGCGAATGGGGTCGACGCTTCCTTCGACGTGGGTGATATTGTCGTCGTCGAAACAGCGGACCACATGAAGAATCGCACTGACCTCTCGAATATTGGCCAGAAATTTATTGCCCAACCCCTCGCCTTCCGATGCCCCGCGCACCAGGCCGGCGATGTCGACGATCTCCACGGTGGCCGGAATAAGCTGCTTGGCCGGAACGTGTTGCTCGATGATCTTTAATCGAGCGTCGGGAACCGGTACGATTCCCACGTTTGGATCGATGGTACAAAAGGGGTAATTTTCCGATTGCGCTCCCGCTTCGGTGAGGGCATTGAAAATTGTCGACTTGCCCACATTGGGCAGTCCTACTATTCCTGCTGATAGACTCATTGGCTCTAGGTCACTTCGTTTGGGTTGAATTGCTCCGGATATCCGGCCAACATCGTGTTCGACGCCGTTGTAATGAAAAAGTGCGCCCGCCGCAACCGGGCAGAGCTAAAAGGAGCGCGGACGTCCCCGTCCGCATTAGA
>SKNI01000113.1 GCA_007120615.1 Myxococcales bacterium
TCGAGGACTGGGTGACGAGGTCAAAGTCGTCGAAACGAGGCGATGCCGTAGCATCGTCGAGTGCAGACGGCGAAGAGATCGTCACTCAGGACCGGCGTCAACTAATCAGAATTATTGCGTCCGTGTACTAGCAGATGGCATCCGGATAAAGGCTCCCCCCAATGACTTCTTATTTGAGGTCTATAGCCGCTCGACGAAGGGATATACCAGGAGCGCCCGTTCTCCCACGTCGGGAATGATTCCCTGGTCAACCAACGACTGGCATTGCGACGTACCATCGTTTTCGATCCCTAGATCTACCTCTTGATAATCACTAATTCCGTCATCTTCCAGACATCCCGAGATCACCTGCGCCCATCGAAAGTTGCATCCATTGCTTTCACCATCGTTCTCCAAATAGAGCGAAAAACAATTATCGACCCCCGAAATATAGGAAGCGGTGGTTTCTACGGTTCCACTGCAATTATTATACTGCTCGGAGGAGGTCGAGTAGACCTCTTCATCTTCCGTCGCTTCCACAGTCCAGATGCTATCGCAGGCTTCCAGGCTGAGGGTAGCCTCATTATCGGCATCTACGATGCTGCCGCCGGCGCGATCGTACACCCCGGTCAGATCTGCTGGATTGCTTCCCGGGTAGATGGTGGCCCCGATATCTACCATTTCGTCCAATTGAGCGTCCGTAACAATCGCCTGCGCTCCCTCGGGTCGTTCATACAGGTCGTCTCCGTTGTCTCCATCTTCATCAGGACCGCAACCAGAGAACGCGAGCGCGACGAACGGAATAAGTAAATAAGCGATACGATTCATTGAAGCTCTCCATAATAATGTTCGTTGATAACCAGGGTTGTTGAGAATACTCGCCAAAATAATGTTCGTTGATAACCAGGGTTGTTGAGAATACTCGCCAAACCCAGGTAGTCGAAGAAGTTCTTTTCAATTACGCCGCATCGGCAATTGGACTCATTGGCCGTGCTCGGTCGCTTTTGCCTCCTCTTTTGCCATTTCGTGTTGCTCGTCTCGCTCCGATGTCGGCGGCGACCAGCCCGAAACCCGCGTGTATGGGACTGGAATAAAAGGTGAGGTCAAAGATGGGGGTGAAATTTATTTCACTTGTGCCACAGGACTGCGGCGCCACAATGAAGCTCGACGATCTGATTCGTATAGAGGATAACTTTGCAAACCCGTTTCATCATTGACGCCGTCGTTCAGCAAACGACCATTTTGATCGCCGAGTTGGCCACCGCCGCCGGAGTTCGCGCGCCCCTGTCTCATGTGGCAAACCAGGTGTTTCTGGAGCTCGCACATGCCATCGAGGCCCAGGGCGTGCCCAGAAAAGTGGCCGCCGACATGTTCGGTCTGGCGCTGAGATCGTACCAACTCAAGGTGCAGCGTCTCGAGGAGAGCGCCACCGACAGGGACCGGTCTCTCTGGGAGGCGGTCTACGCTTTTGTGGGAGAAGGCACGCTTCATTCTCGGGCGGAGATCTTGACGCGATTTCGCCACGATGACGGGGCCAGTGTGCGGTCGATACTTAATGATCTAGTGGAGACGGGGCTCGTCTTTCAGACCGGCTCTGGTCACGGCGCGGCTTATCGCGCCGCCAGTGACGAGGAGATGGCAGCCATGGCATCTAAGGTCGACGCGCAAGCGGCCCGCTGGGTCATCTGGGTGACCCTCTACCGATCGGGAGCGATGTCCATGAAAGGCCTTGCCAGTGCGTTGAACCTCGACGAGGAGTCCACGGCGGGCGCTCTCGAGTTATTGGTCAACGAGGGCATCGCCTCTACCAACGATGATGGCGATTACCAATGCGAGCGATGTCATATTCCGGTGGGCGAGACGGCCGGGTGGGGCGCGGCGGTGATCGACCACTTTCGGGCCCTCGTCGTGGCCATGGGGATCAAACTTCGGGAACAGCAAAATCCGACGCTTCCCGCAGAGATCATCGGAGGCAGTACATATTCTTTCGATCTCTACGACGGCCACCCCGAAGAAAAAGAAGTGCTCGGGCTGTTGGCGACCACCCGGGAGCGTCTCTCCAAAATCCGCGGCCGCGTCAGTGCGCATAACGATACTGTGGGGCGGTCGAAGATTGAACGCAAAATCACCTTCTACTTTGGTCAATCCGTCGTCGGCGTAGATGAACCGTCGACGTAGAAGGAGGCCTGAATCTGTTTATGCTAAGGTGTAGTGGCTTCAGCAAATTTAATGTTAAATCAGGATTCTAAATGCGATACACCGGGAAAATACTGGGAGTGCTGCTGGTCTTTGTATCATTCTCGCTGGGGGCCTGTGGAGGGCCGTCTACGGACAGCGAGACACACTGGCATAATCAAGATCCCGACGGCGATGGTCCCTTAGCAGACGCTGATGGCGACGGCGACGGGGATGCTGGAGACGGGGATGCTGGAGACGGGGATGGTGGAGGCGGTGATGGTGGAGACGGTGATTGGAGCGGAGGTGGTGATGCTGATGGCGATGGAGAACCACCGCCATTGGGAATCGTGCCATCACCGGGGCAGCTGACCTTCGACGACGTCGCTCTGGGCTCGGAGGAGACGCAGACCGTGGATGTGACCAATACCAGCGACGAGGTGGTCGCGATCAATGATGTCGTGGTCAGCGAGGGCTTCTCCCTTTCGGAGCTACCCGACGAGATTGAGCCAGGGGCCATACACCAACTGGAGGTGACCTTTGGCCCGACACTGGCCGAGCAATACGTGGGGTACGTTCAGATCCACTGGGAAGGACTCGAGCAAGAGGTCACAAGCATCCAGCTCAGCGGAAATCCCAGATGCGTCGATGCATCCCCGCTTGAGCTACAATTTCTCGATGTGGACATCGGTGAAACGGTGATTCAATCGGTCACGTTGAACAATTGCAGCTCCGTCACGGAAATCACGGCAGAAGTCTGGATCGAGCATCGAGCGAATATGACAGAAGACGTCTTTTTCCTGGTCGATCCCACTACCTATCCCGTAGACCTGGAGCCCGGTGCTACTGTGGAGGTGGAGATCGAATATATCAGCACCAGCTTGAACACGGTAACCGGTACACTCTTCGTTGAAACCGATCCCCTCGATCGCGTTCAGCAGGTGTGGTTGCACGGCGGAAGAAGTGGAACGACGGGACCTGGTGGTGACGGTGCCCCCGGCGACTCAGATAGCGACGACTCTGGTGATGCCGACGACTAAACGTTCACGGCTGATGGTACCGCAGGCGGTCGGCTTCCGCCTCCTTCATGCCACTGCACGTAGTCCAACCGATCTGGCAATCATGCACGACGTTCTTTCCATCTGTCGAAACCAACGCCAGCCCCGCCGGGGTATTTCGCGGCTTTCCCCGGGGCCTGGACCCACTTCTTGAGTTCCACGACGACCTACTTCGCGGAGAGAGCGAACTCTCCGTCGCCGAGCGGTTTGCTCTTCTCTTTCAGATTCGCTAGGGTTTCGAGCTTCACGGAAATCTTCTAATCTGACGGGACTTCCCATGCCTAACCTCCAATACCTGCGGACCTTTGTGCTTCTCCTCGCCATCGCCCTCATGGCCTTTGCTGTCGGCTGCGATGGGGAGTCAGCAGATCCAGCGGGAGGAGATGCCGATACCGGCGACCTGACCGACTCCGACGTGGGCGGTGACCCCGACGTGGACGGCGACCATGACCACGACGCTGGCGGCGACCACGACCACGACGCTGGCGGCGACCACGATCACGACGCTGGCGGCGACCATGACGCCGGAACAGACACCGATTGCGTGCCCTCTGAGGCCGCCTGGGACAGTCATGCCTCGGCCATCGTCGACACCTACTGCTCAGACTGTCACGGGGCGACTCCCCAGTTCGGCGCGCCCTTCTCGCTCACCGACTACCAGGCTCTTGTTGACGGCGACCAGGGAGATCGCAAGGTCGACACCATGGTGCAGGTCTTGATGGGCGGACAGATGCCCCCGGCGGGATATCCACTGCTCTCGGAGGGAGAACTCCACGACCTGGTGGCCTGGGCGAGCTGCGGAGAAGAGCATCCCGAGCACGGCCTGAATCTGGAGGCGACGGCGCCCGTCTGGGAGGCACCCGCCGAGCCCCCCGCCGGCGTCGAGAGCTTCGACATCACCGCTGGCGGCTACGCCGTCGGCCCAACGGTGGTCGACGACTACCGCTGCTTCTCCGTAGAGGTTCCCGTCGACGAAGCCCGATTCATTCGGCGCATCGAGCCCATCATCGACGACGGCCGGGTGCTTCACCACTCGCTGGTGACCATCTCCCGCGGAGGAGCTGTGAGCCCCGGCTCCTTCTCCTGTGCGGGCTTTCCCCCTGGCGATGACTACCTCTACGCCTGGGGCCCCGGAATGAGCCCCATTCAATTCCCCGACGGCGGCCTCCGCCTCGACCCCGGCGACACCATCATCCTGCAGATCCACTACAATAACGGCGCCGGCGTCCAGGGCGTCAGCGACGACAGCGGCATGCGCGTCTTTCACGCCCCCACAGAAGGCCCCGAGTACACCATGGCCGAGTTGGGCACCGCGTCGATCTTCATCCCCGCCAACTCCCAGGCCGAGGCCAGCTTCGAGTGCACCGTGAACACCGAGGTGGACCTGGAGGCGACCTGGCCCCATATGCACGAGATCGGCTCCAAATTTGAACAATTCGTGATCCGCGACGACGGCTCCGAGGAAGAAGTCGTCAGCCTGACCGGGTGGAGCTTTCACGCCCAGCGAATCTACCACACTCCCATGACCCTGTTTCCCGGCGACCGCATCCGGGGTAAGTGCACCTGGGACAATCCCCACGATCACCTTGTCCACTTTGGGCCGGGCACTGCAGACGAGATGTGCTTCTCCTTTCTCTACGTAACTCCGCCGGTGGCCGATTTCTGTGGGTGAGCAGGGTCGACCCCGGTGATACCGAAGACCAAACGTTCACGGCTGATAGCGCCGCAGGCGGTCGGCTTCCGCCTCTTCTTGCCACTGCACTCTACTGATCGGCAGTCGAGATTAAACGAAACCGGTGAAAACCTGCTATCACATACTTCAGGAAAAAAGATGTCCTCTCGTGTCACGTTCATTGGTTTGCTCCTGGTCGTATCTTGTCTGCTCGCTTGCACTCCCGAGGAAGAGGAGGACGGCCCCGGGTACGGTCTCTTCGAAACCCTTATCGTCAGCAGTGAAGAGCCGACTTCCGGTCTGCACCTGCAGATGCGATTCGACCGAGACGAGGTCCGTTTCGTAGGCCTGGAACCGGCGGGAGACCTGGAGTTGGCGGAGGCTGCCTTTGACGATGCAGGAGATCTACATGTGGGAATAATCGGTGTAGACGAAGCCGATGGTCCGCTCTTGATGCTCGTCTTCGCCGGTGTCGGGGAAGGCGTGAGCGCCGGGGCGCAAGAGATCGAATTGGTGGAGCAGCAAAGACAGGACGGCCAGGACTTTTCTGTGGAGATAGAGAGAACTTCCGATGCGCTGGAGAGTCCTCTCGGCACGTATACGGCATTGGGAGCGGCAAAGCGCCTGAGAGATGAGTCTCCCGGAGTAGACCTGGGCGCCGGTCTGGAGTTGGAGCCCGGGTTTGCAGATGACCCCCTCGGTGACGTGATGGAAGACGGAGAGGTTAATCTGGCCGATGCCCAACGAGCTCTGGCTATCGCTCACGGCGTGGAGACCGAAGGGAGGGCGAGGCAGCTTTATCACGCCGATATCGACGGAGACGGAGTGGTCACCGCTGTGGATGCTCTTGTGATTCTTCAAAAGGCTATCGGTGCCGATTACCCGGGCCGGCTTATTGTTTACCCGCCTTATACCGAGCTCGATGAAGACACCTCGAAAGTGGTGCTCGCACAGAACGCCGGGAACCAATCACTTGGAGATCTGGCCGTTTCAAAGAGCGGCTATGAGGGGCTCTCTCTCGACGTGGAGGTCATGGACCATGGCATCGCAACGGTCGTCAGCGGCGCGCCACCCATGAGCGGATCTCTTCGCGTGGATGCCGCCGAAGGGGACGTGGGTTGGAGCTTCATTGTGGATTCTACGGAGCTTATGGATCTCTATCTGGAGATGACGCCCGAGGATCTGGAGCACCTCTATGAGCGAGA
>SKNI01000477.1 GCA_007120615.1 Myxococcales bacterium
ACCGCTCGGCGATCCCATTCCCGGGATCGGAACCGAGACGGTGGTCGAAAAAATTCGCGCCCACGGCACGAGGGTGACCTACCTGCCGAAAGAAGAGAAAATCAACGAATACCTTCTGCAGGTATTAGAGATCGACGATAAGGTGATCTTTTTCGGCGGAGAAGATCTTTTGGAACAGGCCGACCATCTGCAGGCGGAGCTGGCAAGTCGCGCCGCGCAAACCCCGCCGGAGGCCGAACAGCCTCGGCTCGACGGTCCCCTGACGAAAGGAGAATGATTCGATGAAGAGCAGATGGCTTGATTATCAGCGATATGCCGTCTGGGGGATGGCTCGCAGTGGAAAGGCGGCGGCCAACCTTCTGGCAAGACGCGGCAAAGAGGTGGTGCTCAGCGATATCTGCTCTGTCGAGGAGGTGAATAAGCGAAGTGAGGGCCTCGATCCGCGGGTCCAGACGGTGGCAGAAGAGAATCGGATC
The DNA here is from genome assembly GCA_007120615.1 of Myxococcales bacterium. Lineage (GTDB taxonomy): Bacteria > Myxococcota_A > Bradymonadia > Bradymonadales > Bradymonadaceae > SKNI01. The sequence goes on from SKNI01000477.1 coordinate 477, forward strand.
GGCGACGCCGAAGTGATCGTCACCTCTCCCGGTCTTGCTCCGGGGCTGCCAGTCTTTGCGGAGGCCCGACGCCGCTCAATTCCGGTGATATCGGAGGTGGAGTTGGCCTTTGCGGCGGGCTCCAACCCCTGGCTTGGGATTACGGGCACCGATGGAAAGACCACGACCGCAAGCCTCACCGGAGCCATGCTCGCTGCCGGTGGCGTCAACGCCGTGGTGGCCGGAAATATCGGCACTGCCCTATGTGAGGTGGTCGAAGAGGCCCCAGACGACGCCGTCATCGTCGCCGAACTCAGCGCCAATCAGCTCTGGAGCTGTCATAGCCTCGCCATTCGGGCCGCAGCGATCACCAATATGGCCCCCGATCATCTCGATTATTTTCCGTCCACCTCCGACTATTACGCTGCGAAATTGCGCCTCGTCGAGATGCAGAAACACTCTGGAGATACCATCTTACCCCTGGCCAACCGCGAACTCTACAACTCGTTGGGCACCGACGGCGGGGGAGAGCGGACCTATTTTGGCTCCTCCCATGATCTGAGCGAGGAGTTGAGCAATGTGGTCTATTTTGACGACCAGGGAAGAGGGCTGGAGCGGGTGAACGGCCAGGAGCGGGTCTGGCTGGAGGACTTCTCAAAAACCCATCTCATCGGTCCTCACAATCAACTCAACGCGTCGTGCGCCGCGGCGCTGGCCCGCACATTAGATGTCTCCTGGGAGGCCATCGAAGCGGGGCTGATGTCTTTTCGGCCGCTGGCTCACCGCATGGAGCCGGTGGAGACGATCGATGGTGTTCGGTTCATCGACGACTCCAAAGCCACCAATCCTCACGCCTCGCTGGCGGGACTTCGAGGAATCTCTGAGCCCCTGATCGTCATCGCCGGAGGGCTCGATAAGGGACTTCCCCTGAATCAATGGGTCGATGAAGTCGCACAGCGCGCCGAAGTGGTGATCCTTATCGGTTCGATCACCGATAAATTGGCGGACCTGCTGGTCGAGCAGGGCGCGGTGGTAGTGGGGGCCGGGTCGCTCAAGCATGCTGTAGAGGTGGCCAAGAAACGGGCAAGGCCGGGGAGCACGGTGGTGCTCAGCCCGGCCTGTTCCAGTTATGATATGTTCAGCAGCTATAAAGAGCGCGGCCAGGTCTTTAAAGACGCCGTTCGAGCACTCAAAGGTGCAGACCACGCTGATCAGCCTTAGACGAGAACCGACTAGTCCTCTTCCATAATGATCAGGACCTGGTCCTCGTCGACGGCCTCACCTTCTTCCACGAGGATTTCTTTGATGGTGCCGTCTTCCGGGGCGATCACGGGCATCTCCATCTTCATCGACTCCAGGATGATCAGGTCGTCGTCTTCTTCGACCTCATCTCCGACTTCAACTTCGATCTTCCAGACCGTTCCGGTGATATGCGCGAGGACTTTTTCTTCGGCCATTTTCGTCTCCAATATTGGTCGTCAATTCATTGCTTCGGGCAAAAACATCATGGGATACGGATCGCATAGACGCTTAAAAAACTCCAGGGGGATCGCCCGTTGAGGATCACTTAAAGCGCGGCTCCAGCCAGCCCGTATGAGCGGTGCCGGCTCGGAATTCCTCTTCATCCATCACGGTGATGTGCATCTCTCGATTGGTGGTCAACTCTCCTATCTGAAAGAACGAGAGAGCGCTTTTCATCTTGTCAATGGTGGCCTGTCGGTCCGCCCCGTGGACGATGAGCTTGGCGATCAGGGGGTCATAGAAGGGGGTCACTTTGGAGCCGGAGGTCACTCCCGAGTCTATCCTGATGCCCGGTCCCTCGGGCTGAACCCAGTCGGTGATCTGACCGGGAGCCGGCATGAAGCGCTTGTCCGGGTTTTCGGCGTAAATTCTGCATTCGATGGCGTGACCGTCGATGCTCAGATCCTCTTGCTTAAGATCGAGTGACTCTCCGGCAGCGATGCGAATCTGCCACTCCACCAGGTCCACACCGGTGATAAATTCGGTGACCGGATGCTCCACCTGAAGCCGGGTATTCATCTCGATAAAGTAGAAATTACCCTCGCCGTCGACGATGAACTCCACGGTCCCGGCGTTGGTATATTTGCTGGCGTTGACCAGGGCCAATGCGGCTGTGGTCATGGCCTCTCGAAGCCCTTCGAATTGGGAGGCTGCCGGTGAGGGGGCCTCTTCAATGACCTTCTGATGTCGACGCTGCACGCTGCATTCGCGCTCAAAGAGGTGAATGGCGTGTCCGTCATTGTCGGCCAGAACCTGCACTTCAATATGGCGAGGATTCTCGATGAACTTTTCGATATAGAAGGCGGGATCGCCGAAGGCCGATTCGGCGCGGCGAACGGAGGTCTTGATCGCTTTTTTGAGCTTCTTTTCATTCTTGGCCAGGTTCATACCGATTCCGCCGCCGCCGGCGCTGGCTTTGACGAGAACCGGGTAGCCCAGGGTCTCGGCGATCGCGATGGCAGCTTCTTCATCGGCCACGGGACCATCGGAGCCGGGGACGACGGGCACGCCCGCGTTTTCGGCGAATTCACGGGCCTGGGCTTTATCACCCATCAGCTCCATGACCTCCGGGCGGGGGCCGATGAAAATTAATCCGGCCTCCTCAACGCGGTGGACGAACTCCGAATTTTCACTGAGAAGTCCGTACCCTGGATGAATCGCCTCGGCGCCGTGTTTCTTCGCCGCTGCCAGAATCGCATCCTGATCGAGATAACTCTTGGTCACGTGGGCGGGCCCGATCTCCACTGCGACGTCTGCGGCCAAGACATGAGGGGCCTCGGCGTCGGCTTCGCTGTACACGGCAACGGTGCGGATGCCCATCTTCTTGCAGGTTCGGATGATGCGGGCAGCGATCTCACCGCGATTGGCGATCAATATGGTGTTGAACATTGTCTTCCTCACTTCGAAAGGCGTTTTCAGGTTGAGATTCAATCTGAGATGTAAGTAATCACTAACATGGAATGGAAAGGGTGGTCAAATTGGAGCGACAGATCTCATAGATAGCCCAGATCAGAAGCACAGGTCCGGGCTGCCACGGCGCCGTTTCCCGTGGCCGTTACGACCGACCGGAGGGGAGTGACGCTCACGTCGCCCACTGCAAAAATAGCGGGGTTGGATGTTCGAAAGTGGTCATCGACCTGCACAAAGCCCCGGGAATCGCATTCCAATTCATCACATCCTCCGGGGAGCTGCGGCTCTACACCGATTCGAACGAAGAGGGCTGCAACCTCCATTATTCGCTCGTCGCCGTCCTGATCGATGGTGAGCATACAGCCCAGGCCACCCTCGGAGCCGGGGAGACTTTCGACCGGGGAAGGGCGCTCGATTTTTTCAACGATCGAGGGGATCGGAGCGATCGTTATCTGGGGGGCTTCTTCCACGGCGCGGACAAAAGCGGGGCGGGCTCGAAGCGATGAACTCCGAAGAAAGAGGGTCACATCGCAGTCCACTCGGGCCAGGCGAAGGGCGTTTTCGAATCCCGCGTCCCCACCGCCGACCACGGCCACGGGCTGTCCGGCGACTCGTTCAGCATCTCCGGCGGCGCTCTGGCTAATCCACTTGCCAGAAAGCCCCTCCTCTTCGCCGGGAACCCCGAGCTTTCGATAGCTTGTGCCAGTTGCCAGGATCACGCGTTTCACAGCGATGGACGACTGATCTTCCATTTTGATTCGAACCCCGTCTTCCTCAGGACGAATCGATACCACCCGGGCTTGCCGAAGGGTAAGTCGGCGCTTCTGCACATGATCTTGAAGGCGACTCACGAGCGCGGCGCCATCGTCAAAAATACCGCCGGGGACGTTTCTAATCTGGTTGTGCACCCGCACCAACTGTCCACCGGCCTCGCCTGAGGTGTCGACCCAATGGAAGGGGACCTCGAATTCGGCCAGCCAGAGCGCTGCGCTGATCCCCGCAGGACCTGCTCCGATCAGCAGGACAGATGGATTGGGGTCACTCATAGTGCTCTTTCGGCGCTCTGAAATTGGGTGAGGAGCTGGCCGCGTTGCTCTCCTTCCTGCAGGGCTCCTCGGGAGGCCAGAGAGATGAGCTCTCCGGTCTTTTTGGCGCCCCGCATCTCCATGCATAGCTGACGAGCTCGGAGACGAACCAGGAGACCTCGGGGGTTGAGAGTCTGTTGTATATAATCGGTGATCTCCGCGATCATGCGCTCCTGGACCTGTGGGCGGCGCGCAAAATGATCGATGATTCGTCCGATGCTTCCAAACCCCACCATCTCCTTATCGGGCTGATAGGCCACGTCCACCGTGCCAAAGAAGGGCAATAGATGGTGGACACACATGCTCTGAAAGGGGGTGGCGCATATCAGGACCGGGCCATGGACCGCATCGCTCTTCGGTGGTGGAAAGGTGCTGATCTCCGGCGGCTCTTCATGCAATCCGGCGAAGAGCTCTTTGAGCATCTCCGTGTATCTCTGAGGCGTTTCGACCAGTTCCGGATCGGCGACCTCGTCAAGACCGAGAGCGGCGAGGTAGGCGCGAAATTGTTCAGCCGTATTCACAGGGCGACCTTATGGAGTTGGAGCTTCGTTAGATCAGATTCTTCTGGGAACCATTCATCGGGACGCCGAGGTGGCGAAACGCGGTGATCCTGGCGACGCGACCCCGCTGGGTTCGCTGGATAAATCCTTGCTGCAATAGAAAAGGTTCCACCACCTCTTCGATGGTATTTTTCTCTTCGCCAATGGAGGCCGCCAACGTGTCGAGGCCGGCGGGACCGCCGTCGAACTTCTTCACCAGAGCGTCCAGATAAAGGCGATCGAGATAATCAAGCCCGGCGGTGTCTACTTCCAGGCGCTCCAGAGCAAAATCGGCCAGCTCCGCATCGATCGTATCGTGTCCTCCGACCACGGCGTAATCACGAACACGGTTGAGGAGGCGATTTACGATCCGCGGGGTCCCCCGACTCCGGCGGGCGATCTCAATGGCACCGTCTTCAGTGAGTCCGATATTGAGGATTCGCGCCGATCGATGAACCACGCTGGTGAGTTGTTCGCTGCTATAATAATCGAGCCGGGCCATTAAACCGAAGCGGCTTCGCATGGGCGCGGTCAACAGGCCTTTGCGGGTGGTCGCCCCCACAAGCGTAAACGGTGGAAGGGTCAACTTCATGCTCCGGGCATGGGCTCCTTCTCCAATGACGATATCGAAATAAAAATCTTCCATCGCCGGATAGAGATTTTCCTCCACCACTGCGTTCAGGCGGTGACATTCATCGATAAATAAAATCTCGCCCTCTCCGAGGGAGGTCAGGATCCCGGCGAGGTCGCCTTTCTTCTCCAGCGCCGGCCCGCTGGTGACGTGGATATTGACGCCCATCTCTTCGGCCAGGATATGAGCCATCGAGGTCTTTCCCAACCCTGGCGGACCATATAATAAGACGTGGTCGAGGCTGGCTTTTCGTATCTTCGCGGATCGAGTCATGACCCGCAGATTATTCTTGATGGAGTCCTGGCCGACGAAATCATCAAAGCGCCGGGGGCGGAGATATTCCTCGATCTCATCGTCGTCTGCGCGGGTTGATTCGATGGTGGGGTCACGGGACATGATACTGCTCACTGAGAGTAAACCGGACACAACAGATTGGGATTAA
>SKNI01000705.1 GCA_007120615.1 Myxococcales bacterium
GATTCGTCACACCGAATTTGAGAAATCCCTGACTCCTCTCTCCCTGCCCCTTCCCGACCGCACCATCATCCGACGTCAATACGAAGCGGTCTTTGCGCCCCAGAACTATCCCGATCTTCCCCACGACAGCCTCGTGGGTGGCGCGATGGGATTGACCCTGCGCGAGGCCCACCGTGCTTTTCACCGCGTTCGCCTCCAGCTTCACGAGGCCCGTCACAAGAACAGCGCTTTTGATGTGGAAGAGGCCATTCTCAACGAGAAAAAGCGCCTCGTCGGGCAAAGTGAAGTGCTCGAATTTCATACCCTGGGCGCCGGGCTCGACAGCGTGGGTGGCCTGGACTCTCTCAAAGACTGGCTCGAAAAGCGCAGCAAGGCCTTCAGCGATGAAGCCCGCCAATACGGCCTGCCCTCGCCAAAAGGGCTTTTATTGATCGGGGTCCAGGGGTGCGGGAAAAGTCTCACCGCCAAGGTCGTCGGCCGCCACTGGGGACTGCCCCTGTTGCGCCTGGATATGGGCCGGGTCTTTGATGGTCAGCGCTCTCCGGAGGAAGCCCTGCGAGCGGCCTTAAAGACCTGCGATGCTCTGGCTCCCTGCGTGCTGTGGATGGATGAGATCGAAAAGGGTTTTGCCACCGGCTCCGGCGACGACGGCCGCGCCGCCCGGGTGCTGGGCACCCTCCTAACCTGGCAACAAGAAAAGGAGTCCGCTGTCTTCGTCGTGGCCACCGCCAATCAGGTCGAAGCTCTTCCTCCGGAGATGCTGAGAAAGGGGCGCTTCGATGAGATCTTTTTCGTCGATCTCCCCCAGATCCACGAGCGAAAGGAGATCCTGCGCATTCACCTCGACCTCCGAGATCGCTCCATGCCCGACAAGGTCATCGAAGAGATCGCCGTGGCCTGTGAGTATTTCTCAGGCGCCGAGCTCGAACAGGTCGTCATCAGCGCCATGTACGCCGCCTTCGCCGAAGACCGCCAGATCGACCGCGACGATCTCATCTACGCCGCCCGCGACACCGTCCCTCTCTATCGAACCTATGAAGAGATGATCAAAGGCTTACGGGAGTGGGCCCATGAGCGCGCCCGGCCAGCCTCTCGGCAGCGCCGGGTTCTCGACTTCTTTGACGGCCGCTAATGGGTGCCATTTGAATATCAGGGCATAAATTTCAGTCCAATCCATGTTGACCTCAACCTGTCTGGACCGTACCTGTATAGCTGAACCCTGGCTGCGAATAGTGAATTGACATGAACCAAAAATTCTCCACCAGAGCCGTCCCCGCGATCTTCTCGATCGTCGCCATCGTGGCGCTGACGGCGGCGGGATTCTTGCTCTTCGATTCCAGAGATGAGCTTCTCTCTGCCGATCCCGGCTTCGACGAGGATTCCTTCGTATCCTACGGAGAGGCCACCGCCGTGGAGGACGACCTCGAGGCAATCGATGGTCCTGTAGATCAGCCCGCCAATGACCCTGTCGCTCCCGAAGCAGATCCGCAAATCGTTGCTGAACAGGCTTCGGAGACGGACAACTCCGTCGAGGATATCGACTGGGATCGATATATCGCCGAGGGATGGGACGTACTCGAGCCCATCGAGGACGGCGACCAAGGCTTCGATGCTCCTGAAAATATCGATGTCGGTCAGTCGGGATCATCTCGGGGCCAGGGCAACTCAACGCTTGTGGTCATCACCAATTTCAGCCGCGCCGAAGTGACCATCAACGGCGATCTCTACCCCTCCTACTCCGACGATGGCCAGAACCGAGGGATGAGACTACCCTCCGGCCAGGAACACGAGGTGCTCGTTGAGTTCGACGGCAATACCAAGCTCTACCGAATCAAGCTCCAGCCCGGAGAACGGCGACTCCTGATGGTCGAGTTGACCGGGATGCGTGCCGGCAACGCCCCTACGCCCACCGCGCGCCAGCGAGCTCCCCGGCCCACCCCCGACGACGATGAAGAGGACCTCGAAGAAGACGAGGGCCGAATCACCGTCTACTCCCGCCCTCGGGGAAGTATTTTTGTGGGGGATCGCGATATGAACCAGAAAACCCCGGGCACCGTCGACGTCGATCCCGGTCGCCACGAGGTCCAGGTCCAATATGACGATGGCGAGATGTCGGAGACCAAGACTGTCCGGGTACGAGAAGGCTCGCGAATCAAGTTATTCTTTCGCCAGAGCGACTGACCAGAGCGACTGACCTGCTCGCTCAATACTTTCCCGCCGCCCGCTCTTTGGCCGGCAATACCTCCAGGCAGGTCGTCCACCAGCCGGTGAGAACGGTCTCTACGAACTCCTCGGGAAGCTTCTCCTCTCGCATCTCCCGGGCCAACTCCTGATGATCGTAGGCAACCGGCATAATCGAGACCTCTACCTCCCTGTCTTTCACCTCCACCAACGCGTAATCCACGGTGGTCTGTCCGTGATTGGCAGGCCGTCCGATCGCTCCGACGTTGACCACCATTCGTCCATCGGGCAGACGCCTCTTCCAGGGAATCCCCGTATGCGTGACAAAGAGAAGGTCAGCTTCGGCGTCGGTCAACAGACTGGCCAAAAACGCATCGGGACACATCGACTCCCATAAAAACTCGTTGATCCGCCGCGGTGATCCGTGGGCCATCAACACCCGCCGCCGGCCCCAGGTCTTTCGAAAGGTCCCCGGCAACTGCTTCAGCCAGTCTTTATGAGTATCCGCCGTGTTCTCCAGGGTATAATCATAGCTGATCTGAGCGAAGTGATTGTCTCTGGGATCCGTATATCCACAGGCGCAATCATCGAGGCGATTTCCGATGGAGTGATCGTAATTTCCCTGCATCACATAGAGATCGTCGACGTCCCGAAGCAGGGGGAAGACCCGGTCCGGATTGGGCCCAAAACCGCCCATATCACCGAGGCAAAAGAGCTCTTGTGCCCCTCGGGAACGGGCGTCATCGAGGGTAGCTTTGAGACTGAGATGATTATTATAGACCCCGCCAAACACCGCAAAACGAGTTCCCTTCACGTCCTCTCCCTTCTGATATTCGACTTACGTTCGACAGGTTACGCCTTCCACAAAACAGGTATAGCAGGCGGGATGATTGAGCTCGATGGGCTCCAGAGCGTCGTCGAGGCTATCGCCCATTCGGGCCTCTTCCACCTCGATCAAGATCGGACAGGGATAAGCTCCTTTGGCCGTAACCATCCGGCAGCTGCTGCATTGCAAACTCTCTTTGGCCTCTTCGTTGAGATCCCCTTTTTTGAGTCGCTCGTAGTCCTCGTACCCCCCGCCACGACGCTCCTCGCGACCGATTTTAAAGGGAGCCAGAAATTTCAACCGCGGTCTCTCTAAACCTCGGCTTCGCAAAAGCTCAAAGAAGCGCTGACGCCCGGCCTCCGCTCCCAGCTCCGCGTGGCAGGTGGTAACCGTGATTACCGGATTGATCCCGTTTTGGTGCAGTCGGTCCACCCCCGACAAGATCTTCTCAAAGGTATGGCGCCCGCGAATCGCGTCATTTTCTGCGGCCGTGGTTCCGTCCAACGACACCCTCAGGTCAAAACTGTAGCGGCTCTCTCGAAAACGATCGCCCAGCCAGGCGGCCATCTCCTCATCGATGAGGATCCCGTTGGTCAAGACGGTCAACGGCCCGTGCTCCAGCGCACAATCGATCATCTCCCGGATCTGGGGATGCATAAACGGCTCCCCGCCGGTGAAATAAAATTCTTTGACCCCTTCCTCTACCGCTCGGTCCACGGCCTCCTGAACCTGTCCCAGACTCATCATGTCGTGGCTATCATTGTTGGGTCCGCAGGAGATAAAGCAATGCAGACAGGCCAGGTTGCACAGCGTCCCGGTCACCTGCAGCCACAGGGTGTCCAGATGCTCCAACTCCAGCACCGGCGAATCATAGGTCGCCGGCTCTTTTGCCCGCCGAATCAAGTCTCGCGCGCTCAATAAACCCATCTTCTGCTATCCTTGCGAGTGCTCTCAAATAACGATGTCAAAAAGTTGCCATATCATCGGTGGGTACCACCTTTCGTCAATAACGATGCTTTTGCAGTGGGGATGGTTTCATATTCGAGACCAACCGGACAACGATGATGGCATAAACCTGCGCATCCTGGCGGCTTATTGCAAGTAATTCGGTGATTTTCTTGGTGCTCACCGCGAATACCCCTTATAGTGGATGATGTCTCGCACCTGTGAGGGGCGAGATCTTCACCGTGGCGCAGGGCTACCAGGATGAGCAGACGGGCCTTTAGCGCTCGTCAAAGGGCAAGGACGCCCGAACTCAGAACGGTGAATTTTCATAGATGGTGACCGATGATGAAAGTATTCATTTCCTCTACATCTTTATTCGGATTTTCCCTGGTGCTCTTGTGCCTTGTGGCTGCTCCCCAGATCGCTCTGGCGGACACCGCCAAGCAGGACCAAGCCACGGATAACACCCGTCAGGAAGCGGCCATGGAGGCCCTCTCCGAAGCCAGACGAACCCTTGCTCAGAATCGACCGCAAGCCTCCGAGGACTCTCAAGACTCCTCGAGAAGCGCCGAAGAAGACATCATCGAAGAACAGACTTCTGAAGAATCCAGCGCTGACGAAGCTGTCGCACAAACCCTCGATCAGGCCACCCGCCGAGCTGACGAAGAGGTCGTTGAGCCCACCGGCGAAGAACAGGTGGCCGAGACGATCGAAACCGCTCATAACGCCGCTGTAGCCCGCTCGATTATGGAGTCTGAGGCCTCCGACGAGGAGATCGAAGCTGCTCTTGGCGAAGAACACCCCGGTCTGGACCGAGAAAATGTCAATCGCCTTCGCGCCCTATTTGACCGACTCAACGGCGAGGACGGCCCCGAGGCCATCGCCCACCTGCGAGAGGTGGGAAGCCGCATCGTCGACGCTGCACCGAAGCAATTACCCCTTCGGCCCTACGTCCACGATCCCCGCTGGAACGAGGCCATGACCCTGTTGGCCGACGACGACTGCAAAGAAGCTCTGGAATTGGCCACCGAGGTCCTTGGGCCCCCGGCGGTGCACGCCGACGGAGAACCGGCCATTCAATACGCCTTCGCCCGAATACAATTATGCGCCGGCCAGGCCACTGCCGGTCGCGCTACGATGCGAGAGTTGACCGAACTCTCCACGCCCGTAGGCGATCTGGCCCGCCGAGCGCTGGGCCAGACAGTTCATATCGACGCCGACGACGGCGCTGCCGACCTCAACACTTTGATAAACCGCAGTCGCGCCCGCGCTGCCAATGGCGAAGTCGACGAAGCACTGGCCGAACTCCGAGCTTTGCGCGAGGAATTGAACTCCAACTGGGACGGCCACCGCGTGCGCCTCGCCGAGGCCCGGATTCTTGAAAATGATGGACGCCTCGAAGATGCCGCTCAGGCCTATCTCGGGGTCTATCGAATGTCTCGATGGTGGCGCAGCAGCGATCGCATTGTCTCTGAGATCGAGAGCGCCGAAGAGCGAATGGATCGCACCATCATTCCCTTCGGCGATCGCATCGATCGCATGACCGACCTCATCAGCCGGGGCCGCTACCGCCACGCTCGAAGTGTTTCCGCCGAAAACGCCCGCCTTCGCGGAGTTAGCGGCAGTGAAATTCGCGGCTGGACCCGATTTCGCCAGGGCCTGCAAAACGAACGGGAGCGAAACCGAAACCAGGCCGTCTCCCAATTTAAGGAAGCCGAGACCCTGGTCAAAGATCCCGAAATCCGTCCCCGTCTCTACTTCGGCTGGGCCCGCGCTCTGCGCCGAACCGGCGGCGAGGACGAAGCGGTGGAGCTCTATAAGCGCCTCTGTGATGAATATCCGGCCAACCACCTCTGCTCTCAGTCGCTATACGAGGCCGGACGCCTCCTTCAATACCAGAATGAACACCAGCAGGCGCGCGAACTCTTCGCCGACGTCGTCGGCCTACATCCGTTTAGCCGTTACGCTCCCGATGCTCTGTGGCGGTTTGCCCTCAGCGCTTACCTCGAGGAGGATTTCGAAGCGGCCATTCCCCCGCTCCACGATCTGGTGGCCCATTATTCCGAGATTCAGGACGCATCGGAGCTGACCGTAGGACTCAAAGCGCGCTACTGGTTGGGGGTCAATTA
>SKNI01000442.1 GCA_007120615.1 Myxococcales bacterium
AGGAGATGGCCCGAAGTTATTGGCCAATGCGTGTCTGTCGGTTGGTTATTACAACGCCCTCGTCGGAAGCCAGACCGGCGGAGGCGGAGGCACCCCGGTCTACGGATCACCTTCGTCGGTACTCTCGCTCCCACGGAGAGTAGTGGAGTTTTCGTCCTTTAGGCTTACCTTATATCCTCGGGTCTTCTTGGCGGATGGCAGCGACAACAGCTCCATCAAATAGCCGTGATTTATAAGCTGCAAGATCTCAGATAAGGCAACGACAAAAGGGGAAAGGAAATGGCCAGATTCGAGTCCGCGACGGACGGCAGTTGTACGATCGAGGCTGTCCGCGGTTGGGGAGATCGCATGGAGTTTGTGCGTTTCGGGCGCAGAATCTACGACTCCGATCCCCATTATCGATGTCTTCCCGATATCTTCGTGGGCGAACAGCTTACCCCCCGGGGAAATCCCTGGTTCAAACACGGCGAAGCCCAACTCTTCGTGGCTCGTCGACAGGGGCGTGTCGTGGGTAGAATCTCTGCACAGATCGACAGGGAGCACTTGCGCCAGCATGGAGATGGTTGCGGGTTTTTCGGTTTTTTTGAGTCCGTAGACGACGCAGAAGTGGCGACCCAGCTACTTCGGTCGGCCGAGGATTGGTGCCGTGCACGAGGGATGAACCGGATACGAGGGCCCTTTTCGTTTTCCATCAACGAAGTCTCGGGATTGCTCGTCGATGGTTTCGAGTTTCCCAATCAGATCATGATGCCACACGGCCGACCCTATTACGGTAAATTGCTGAAAGACGCCGGTTACGAAAAGGCCGTGGATCTATACGGCTGGTGGTACACCTCGGAGCAGCCACCGCAAATAGCCCAGGAGATCGCCGATGCCGTCGGCGAATATCCCGGGCTGACGGTTCGACCGGTGGATATGAGTCGTATCGGAGAGGATATGGGGCTCATTATGGATATCTTCAACGAAGCCTGGAGTAATAATTGGGGATTTGTTCCGTTCACCGACGCCGAGGTGGATGCGATGGCCAAACAATTCAAATTGATCGCCGAGCCCGATTACGCCCTGATCGCAGAAGTAGATGGAGAGCCTGCGGCCATGGCGTTGGCCCTTCCCAATATTCACGAATGGACGGCCGACCTCGATGGTCAACTCTTTCCGCTGGGATGGGCGAAGCTACTTTACCGGATGCGCTTTTCGAAACCGAAGACATTTCGCCAGGTTCTCTTGGGAGTGCGAAGGAAGTTCCGAGGAGGCGCCCTCGGGGGATTGAGTCTTCATCTTTATATCAAGACCCATCGAAACGCCTGCCAGTGGGGATTTTCCGGCGGGGAGGCCGGCTGGACCCTGGAGAATAATGATAAGATCAATCAAGGGATGGCGTTTACGGGGGCCGAGCACTACAAGACGTACCGGATCTTCGAGAAGAGTTTATAGATAAAAAACGAAAAGCGTTAGACGCACCGAAAGCTCACAGCCTCGGACCTCCTGGAGTTGCCCCGGTTTCGTGGACAGTGAATTGTCGAACGAAAAAAGGAGCAGAAATGTCGAAGACGAGAAAACCCTATCCCCCGGAGTTTCGGGAGCAGATTCTGAACCTCTACCGCTACACTGGTCGTCACCCTGAGTTTATTCGGCGAGTAGTCCTTTGTCGTCGGCTGGAACGCTTCTGATTTGCGAACCGGTCCCCTCCGACGAGAACCAGAAGCGTCTCGTTGTCAAAACGAAGGTCGCCTTGATAGGGTGGTCCCGACCCTAAAACTTCCAATGCGTTAAGAGGATATTGTGGTTCCCGACCCGAACAAACCTTTCCCTTCGTTTCCCGGCATCGGCGATAGAGCGCTGAAGAATCTGGCCGCCCGCCTCAGTGAGATGACCGATGTCAATGGACAGGACCAGGACCGGGCTATCGGAAAGAAGGTCTCCGGGCTGGAGGTAAGGAAATTGATGTGGCATCTCGTAGAATTTGAGTTACTGGAGGTGGAGCGAAATGCCGGACTTCTTCGGTCGCTCTCGAAGGTCACGCGAACCCCGGAGCCCCATGTGCTCACGGAGTTGGTGACGCGGTTGCCGGCATCCTTAGACAAGATGAATAGCGACTTGTCGCCGACTACGGTGCTCGACGAATTCTCGCTTCCTATGGACTATATCGTGTTCGACGCTTATCACCGCGATCGGGATCATCTCCTGAGCCGGGTCGACGAACTGGCCCCCAATATCCGATTGGGATTGACCATGATTCGCCGTCGCTGCGGGGAGGAGATCGAGGAGGAGGATAGCCGCGAGATTCTTCGTCAGCTGGCAGCAAATCAGACGAAAGGACACGGGTTTCTCTTTATGGGCGGCCTCTTTTTTGAAGTCGACGGAAAGGTCAAAAAGAAGTGGCTCAAGACCCATGAGGACTTGCGAGAGTTGACCGACCTCTTCGGCACCGCCGAGGAGTGGAATGAACTCATCGTCGCCGCATCCCTGAACGCGGAGTGGGTCAACATAACCCAGGTCGGCGATGCTCTTGTATTTGCTACGCCCGGCGAGTTGGCGACGATTCTGACGGGCTCCCCCTCGACCAGTGTCTTCAGTACCAGCACGCTCAGTGATTTTGTGACCGATCAACTCAAAGAGCGCGATGACGACCCCGCGGACCTGATGGAGGTCGCATTGCAGCTACGAGCCGATGAGGGTCCTAAAGAAGTCTGGGAGTTGCTGGGGCACCGCGCGTGGCAACTCTTTCGAGAAGCCGATGAAGCCGTTCCGCAGAAATTGAAAAAAGCCTTATATCCCTGAACGAAAAAGACCGATCTTCATTGCTCTACATTCGGTCTGGCATAACTCCATGGCAATCGACAGCGATAATCGACCCCATATGGCGGTTCAACGACAAAACGATAATGACCGAAGAGGCCGTGTTTCATACCGAGTGGGACACAACCCACTCCGGAGTCAGCGATGCACTTATTGACGTCGGCTTCAAGGCACTCCTGCAGTGCTATCGAGACGGCGAGGACCTGGCTCAGTGTCCCCTGCGCGATGCGTTGGCGGTGGCAGATTGACGACCCCGTTTGCACTCCCGAGTCTTTTGCTCCACACTGGTGCGCGATTGGTAAATAAATAATTTCTCTCAGGGCAGCGCCCTGACTCTTACTACTTCAGAACGCATCTATTTTGACCATGACCAACAAACCAGCTTCCACTTCGCCTCTGACCCCGCAAGAGCAGAAGTCCGTGGACGAGCTCGCACTTTCCCTTCAGGAACCGACGGACTCCGTCGATCCCATCAACTCCTTCTTCGGAGACGGCGAACGCTTCGGTTCCGGTCGGGAAGCCACGAAGGAAGGCTATGACTCCCTGCGGCTTCATCTGAAGGATATCCTCAACGAGGTCGTCGAAGAGGTCGAGGAGCAGGGACCGCCCAATGCGCTCCTCAATCCCGGGAACGACAACACCCCCGTGGCCTGGATGGAGACCAACCACCAGAACACCTTGACGGGGCTCCCCACCAGGGCAGACCAGCCCAAGGGTGACGACCTACCGACGGACCGGGACCACTCCATAACCCAGACACTTCACCGCCCTACGACGCTCACATTGCCGCGCAACGCTCAGGCCGGCGAATATCGAGGCAGTGGGTTCATCCTTTTGAAGACCTCCGAGATTCGCGAGGCCGTGGGCACCGGTGAATTTCGCCTTCGGATCAGCGGCCGGGAGTTCGGGCCGCTAAACGAAACCGCCGTCGCCGAGTTGATCAAGCACGGCGTCTTCATGGGTGACGGTGAGATCGCCGACCTGGATGGCCCCTGGATGCCGGTGATGGAGCATCCCATCTTCATTCGCCTTCGAGAGCAGATGGCGACCAAGGCCCATCAACTGCTTCGAGAACTCAACATCCCGGGCCGGACCGACCAGCCCGAGATCCCGCAGACTCCGGAGCCCGTTGCAGCTCCTGAGCCCGTTGCCACTCCTGAGCCCGTTGCCACTCCTGAGCCCGTTGCAATTACTGAAACCGTTACAGCTCCTAAGCCTGCCGTAATTACTGAGACCGCCGCCCTTGAAGTTATCGACAACCCCACCACGCCCTGGAAGATGCCTCTACTTACCCTGATGATCGGGTTGAGCCTGGGCCTCGGGATGGGATGGTTTCTGGGGTCAGGCGGCTTACTTCTTTTTTAATGCTCGATCTCGCTCGGTGAACACCGGCATAATCGCGTCGACGTAGCGCAGAAATCCCGACAGATCGGAGAATCGATCGCCGGGATCTTTGGCCATCATCTTCTGCAGCAGATCGTGGAGGAACTCGCCCTCCATACCGTCGAAGCCCGCCGCCGTGACCCGGGGCACATCGTTGGTGAGATGCTTATTGAGGATTTCAAAGGCGTTAGCTCCCCGAAAGGGCGGGTGCCCCTCGAGCATATGAAATAAGACCGCCCCCAGGGCATAGATATCGGTGCGGTGATCGATGGCCTCGGGATTCTTAAATTGCTCCGGGGCGCTATAAAACGGGGTCCCGTAATAGGTATTTTGCTTGGGCTGGAAACCAAGAATCTCGGCCACCCCGAAGTCCAGAATATGAACGAAACACCCCCGGATGGGGAGCATCTCGATCATGATATTCTCGGGCTTGATATCGCAGTGGACGATTCCCATCTGGTGGGCCTCATAGAGCCCCTGGGCCATCTGGCGAGCGATATTGAGGGCCTTGAGGACGTTGACCCTCTCGGCCCGCTCCAGGATCGAGGCCAGGCTGTGGCACCGAACATGATCGAGGAGCAGGGCGTAGACGTCATCCTGGACCACTAATACATCGTAGATCTTGACGATATGGGGGTTGGACAGCCTGGAGAGCACCTCTACCTCACGGGTAGTGCGCTCACGTAAGTCTTCCAATGCCACTCCCACATTCGGATCGCTAAGAGAGATGATCTTGGCCGCGTACTGGCGATTGATGTCCAGATCGCGGGCCTGATAAACCGTGCCCACCGAGCCCCCTCCGATATGGCGGTTTAAAAAATAGCGGTCTCCGATCGTCTGCCCCAGATGGGGGAACTTGGAGTTCATGACCAGGGGCCAGCCTGCGCTGGGGCGATCCCGATGGCAGACATGACACTCTGCCGGCGGCCCCTGAAGGCTGCTTCGGCACCCGGGACAATATTGTTGGCTGGAGACGGCCTGAAATTGCCCGGAGTCGCTCAGCTTTGCGAACCCACCGCGCTGCTTCTCTTTTTTGCTCCGAGACATCGCCAGATGGGTCTTGACCCGGGCCAGGACCACGTTGAAGTCCAGCGGCTTGATCACGTAGTCGTTGGCTCCTATCTTCAGCGCCTTGACCACGGTCTCGCTGTCACTCTTGGCGGTGGCCATAATGATGGGAAGGTCATTGACCCCGTGCTCCTTTCGGACCTCCTCCAACACCTCCATCCCGTTGACCCGGGGCATCATGATGTCCAATAAGATCATGTCGTAGTCGGCCCTCTTGATCTTCTCCAGGGCATCCTGACCGTCGACCGCGACGGACACCACAAAGCCGCTGCGTCGAAGGCGTCGAGAAAGGAGATCGCGATTCATCTCCTTGTCATCGACCACAAGAATATGAGCCTGATCCGTACCGCTGGTGTTTTGATTCTTCACGAGGAGACGTTCCCTTAATTCCAGAAATGCCATGATCATGGGTAGTAGTCGTATCCACGATCTGGGTCATCTTTGCAATCGTCTTTGCGATCCTCTTTGTAATGGAAGGTGCAAGGAGCTGGGATTGCGCTGAGGCTCACAACCTCGGACCTTGCTTGAATTGCTCCATTCTTGGCGGCAAATCAGGCGCCGCCTGTACAGCCTCATAAAGGTCGACTGCTTTCTGCAGGTTGAGCCAGAACTCTGCCGTCGTGCCGACGGCAGCACCTATCCGCTGAGCCATGGTCACATCCAGCGAAGTATGCCCGTTGATGAGACGGTTGATCGTTTTCACGTCACAGCCGATATGACGCGCAAAGGCTGTCTGCGAAATCCCCGCAGGCTTTAAAAACTCAACCAGAAGCATCTCTCCTGGCGTCGTTGGTTTTCGTGTTTTCTGCCGGACCATTA
>SKNI01000702.1 GCA_007120615.1 Myxococcales bacterium
CTTGCAAACCCTGCCCACTTCTTTTTTCTCGCACTCTTGACGAGTTCGATCAACTTCGTTAGGTAACGGGCCGCTTGTGCCAGCCCAGTTGGCCCATGCCAACGTAGCTCAGGTGGTAGAGCAGCTCACTCGTAATGAGCAGGTCAGCGGTTCGAGTCCGCTCGTTGGCTCTCTTGGTACAAAAAAATGGCGACATCCCTCAAAGGACGTCGCCATTTTTCTTTAAAGCCGTCCAACCAGGCTGAATCAGCCCCGCTCTTCGTCGTAGACCTCCAGCATCCAGTCGTAGATGGATTCGTCCGAGGGCATCTTACCTATCTCTTTGGATGCCTGGCGTCGAAATCCCTCCACGATCTCTCGGAGGGGCTGTCGAAACTCCTCGTCCACCGACCAGAATAAGGCCGTCAATCGGGAGACATCTCCATGAGGCCGGCGGGTATAAGAGACCACTCGATCCAGATCCGAGACCCGTCCGATTTTGTCGAGCTCATCGACCATCGCCCGCACCCTTTTTTGGAGGTCTTTTACCACGGGATGCTCGGAATCAATCGGGGATTTATCCTCTCCTTCGGCCAGCAGCCGGGCGCTGAAGTTGGCGGAGGCTAATCCTTCGCCGGGCTCATAGCGCACCCGAATACTGATGGGTTGCTCCGCCCGAACGGTGACGTCTTCTCGAAGGGGAACGATAATTGACTTTACGCCGGCCTCGCTGGAGAGCTGGACGATTCCTTCGGCCAACTCCACCAGCGAAGACAGTCGCAATGCGCTCACCGTTCCCCCAAGGAGCGGTCGAATGATAATCGTATCATCCACCCCATCGGCGCCGGGAGTGATAGTTCCAAAGTCGGTGGTCAAAAAATGCTTGGATTCGCTCAGCGTCGCCACCGGTTCACCGGCTCGGCTGTAGCGAGGGTGGCGAAGGGACAGCCCACCCAGGGTGGTCGGAGGACAGGCCAGTTCCAGAAGCTGTACTACTCGACGGGGAATCAAATCGCCGTCGTCTTTCATGACTCCGGCGGCGATATTACCCAGCACCGCCGCATCGGGCCCCTCCATCATCCAGGTCGACTGCGGAAGATAGACCGCCACGTCCACCCGCTCGTCCAGCACCACTTCTACCGGATCGGCCTCGACCAACTTGACCTTCTTGCCCAACTCTCGGGCCACGATGGCTTTCTGGTATCTCTCCACCAGATCGCGGCGTCCCTCGATCAAGACCACTCCTTTGGCCAGCCCTGCCACTTCCTCAAAAAAGGTCATGGCCTGAAATCCCACCAGGGCTACCGTCTTATCAGCCCCTCCTCCCAGCACCTTCGCAAGAGCCCGACTTACCGAGCGTCGCCGATGGGGATCGAGGGCTGCCGAGATGGCGTCACCATCGAGAGCTATCTTCGTGGTCCTGCTCATATTCTACCTCGAAAAAAAGATCTACATCACTATAATGTTGAACTCTTATCTAGCACTGGCCCCGCGGAGTGTAAACTCACCCACCCGACGAGCTACACAAGGGGACCGGATTGCGGCACCCCGCCGACCCCAATCCTAGACACCAACCGCTACGGCCGTACAAAAGGGCGTTGAAATTTGTCAAATCCTCCCACTTATGTTACTTCCTCATCTCCCCATGGGACTGCCTTCTGATTTTCAAGGAATAACCACATGGCTGCTCGCAACTACATCCTAACTCGCCAATCTCTGCTCATCGCCCTTTTGACCCTGTTGGTGTTCGCATTGAGCGCTACGGGCTGTACCGCGGAGACGGAGGTCAAACAGGGCGCCGATGGCGAATTCTGCAATGGCCTCGATGATGATTGCCGGGGATCGGCAATATGCATCGACTTTGTCTGCCAGGAAGTAGAAAACGGCGACCATTGCGAAAATATCTGCGACGCCTTTGAGGAGTGCGGAGTCAGCCAGGCAAATTGCATTGTCGCCTGCCATAATACGACCCGGCAATGGGGCGAAGAACCTCTGGAGGACTTCACCCGCTGTTTGACCGAAGATCTCACCTGCGACGAGATTCGAAATATCGATGACCCCCCCCAGGAATGTTATAATCGCCTCCCCCTCTCCGACGAGCGTCGGGACCTGTGCCGGGAGTTCGTCTCCGAAGCCCAGGACTGCGGAGCCAGCACCTCCGAATTCAGCACTCAATGTCGATATATGGCCCGAACCCGCTCCGAAGAGATCTGGACCGGCCCCGATTATGCCCAGGCCTGCGTGGAGCGCATCGCCGAAGGAGTCTGCGAAGATATCGTCGGTTGCTTAAACGATGTCTTCGAGATGGAACCGCCCATGACTGCGGCGCCCTGAATCATCGCTTTGATTTTGAATAACCCCGTCTCTCCCTTCGTCTAACCTGAGCAGTATCCTCATTCCCCTCCGCAAGGTGTAAGGAATAGTGATAATCTGCCAGTTGGCATGGGGGAATGCCGAAGAGCCTCGCCATCAAAAGTTGGCGAGGCTCTTCTTTTTCTTGAATGTGGGGTCCTCCGCGCTCATCATTAGATGAACTGGCACGTTGTGGTTTGCCGGACCGAGGTCTTAGATGAAGCACAAAATACTCCCACTTCCAGGAACTGCCGCCCTCTTGATCGTGATCATCCTCTCCTCATCGGCGGCCTTCGCCGATGAGGAGAACGGGGTGAACCTGGCCTTCGAGATGCTCTCCGTCGAGTTCTCCGGCGATACCCTGGTGATTGACTACGCGGTGCAGCCCGAATCCTGGGAAGAGGTTCAAGAGTTGGAACCGCAGATGGAGGTCTATCTCCCGACCGAGCCGAGAGCCGAAGACCCCGACTTCGAACTACTGGAGCGCTTTTCGCTTGATCAGTCCGGCGAACACTCCATCATTCTCAGCGAAGAGCACCTCGCGGTCACGGAAGTAGAACTTTCTCTGCACAGCGATATCGAAGAGATGGGAGCCATCGAGACGCCCCGGGAGGTCACTCAGGCCCTCCGAATGACGATTCGACCTGAGATGATTACAAATCACGCCGTCGAACGACCGACTCCGGAGAAAAAGCCAGTCCCGCCAGCTCCCCTCGACCCGCCGCCTCAGATCGATCCCGATCGCCGAACCGTTCGCCCCTATGTTGTCAGTCCTCTCGGACCTCCGATTGCCCCTGTCGACCCCGACCCTGTCGAGCCCAGGGAGCGAGTTCGCGATCGCCCAACCTATTTTGACGCAGCCTTTGAGGCCCGCCAGCGGCGACACGAGTCAATTCGCGACCGAACCCGCGCTCCGTCGCGGCAAGAGGGCTCTTCCGACCGGCTCGAGCGTCGACACGAGTCGATTCGCGATCGCTCGCGCACTCCGTCGCGGCAAGAAGGGGCCACCGACAGGATTCAGCGAAGACACGACTCCACCGGCGACTCCAGCACCGGCGGCGAATAAGCTCGCTCAATCCTCTTTGGCATCGATGACCACGACCAGATCTCCGGAGGCCACATCGTTGCCCTCGGCGACTTCCACGCTCCGCACGGTGCCGTCCATCGGGGCGGTGATGGTGGTCTCCATCTTCATCGCCTCCGTCGACAAGAGGGTATCGCCGCGAAGGACGATGTCTCCCGCCGAGACTGCCACGGTGACCACTTTGCCCTGCATCGGGGCTCCTACTTGTCCGGGACGGGTGGCGTCCGCTTTCGGTCTTCCGGCGATCTGAAGCTCCGCCGATTTATCGACGATCACCACATCCCGGGGCTGCCCGTTGAGCTCGAAATAAACTTGCCTCGTCCCATCCTCACCGATCTCGCCGAGGGCCACCAATTTGACCACCAGGGTTTTGCCCTCTTCGATCTCGACGCTCGTCTCCTCGCCGACCTCCATGCCGTATAAAAAGGGCACCGTCTCCAGGATTCGATATTCTCCGAACTCCTCGATCGTTCGAGCGAACCCCTCAAAAACCTTGGGGTAGAGCGCAAAACTTACCGCTTCCCGGCGATCGGGCGCTCGGCCCAATAAGAGCTCCAGCTTTTCGGCGTTTTCCGACCAATCATAATCGGCCATATCCTTTCCGGCCCTGTCGGTCAGTGGCTTCTTGCCCTTCAACACGATCTGTTGAAGTCGCTCCGGAAACCCCTGATAGGGCTGCCCCATCTTTCCGTAGAAGAAATCCACCACCGACTGGGGAAAGTCGATATCTTCCCCCCGCTCGGCCATCTCGTAGATATCCTCAAAGGAGAGGTCGTTCTGCACCAGAAACATCGAGAAGTCGGCCACCACTTTGCTCGTGGGCGTAACCTTGACCAATCTCCCCAACTCCCGATCTACCCGTTGATAAACCTGCTTGATCTCCGTCCATCGGTCGCCGAGTCCGAGTTGAATTGCCCGGGGCCTGAGATTGGAATATTGCCCGCCGGGAATCTCGTGATTGTAGACATCGGTGCTCGACGCTTTGAGCCCCGACTCAAAAGGATAATAGATCTCTCGAAGGGCTTCCCAATGCTCGGCGAGTCGCTCCAGCTTTATGGTGTCCAGCTGGGGCTGGCGAGGGTTTCCGCGAAGGGCGGTCACCACGGCGTTCATCGAGGGCTGACTGGTCAACCCCGCCATCGACGAGATCGCACAGTCGATGACGTCTACTCCCGCCTCCGCCGCCATCAATAACATGGCCACCCCGTTGCCCGACGTATCATGGGTGTGAAGATGTATTGGCAGATCAACGGTGGCCTTCAACTCCTCTACCAGGACCTTCGCCGAGTACGGCTTTAAGAGCCCTGCCATATCCTTGATATTGATAATATGGGCCCCCCGACTGTGGAGCTCTTTTGCCAGATTCTTATAATAATCGAGGGTATATTTGTCCTCATCAGGATTGAGAACGTCTCCCGTATAACAGATCGACGCTTCCACGATTTTGCCGGACCGAGCGACCTCCTCCATGGCCAATTCCATATTGGGGAGATAGTTCAGAGCATCGAAGATCCGAAATACATCGATCCCCGCCGACGCGGCTTCTTCTACGAACCTCCGCACTACATTATCGGGATAATTGGTATATCCCACGGCGTTGGCGCCTCGCAGAAGCATCTGCAGAAGGGCTCCCGGTACTTTTTTACGAAACCGCTCCAGTCGTCCCCAGGGATCTTCCTGCAAAAAGCGCATGCACACATCGAAGGTCGCCCCGCCCCACATCTCGTAGGAGAAAAGCCCGGGGAGACTGTGGGCTGTGGTGGGCGCAATATCCAGCAGATCTCGGGTCCTGACCCGGGTCGCCAGAAGCGATTGATGGGCATCGCGAAAGGTGGTGTCCGTGATCAACAACTCCGTCTGATTTAAAAGCCATTTGGAGAGCCCTTCGGCGCCTTCCTTTTCAAAGATCGAGTAGGCCGGCGTGGTGGGCGGCGTCTCTTTGATCTCGCGGGCCTTCGGGACGATCAAGGGCTCAGGGCGCGCAAAACAGACCGTGCTCCCCGGAGGCCCGTTGACCGTGATATCGCCGAGAGCGGTCAACGCCTTGGTCCCCCGGTCTCGACGTCTGGGATAGACGAAGAGCTCCGGCGTCTCATCGAGAAACCGAGTATGAGTAGAACCGCTCAAAAATTTGGGATGGCGCACTACATTTTGGAGAAATGGAAGATTGGTCTTCACCCCTCGAATTCGAAACTCCACCAGACTTCGTCCCAGGCGTTGGGCCGCTTCTGCCAGATCCTGGCCCCAGGCCGAGACTTTGACCAACATGCTGTCGTAATGAGGCAAAATCTCGGAGCCCGATCCCCCGACCCCGGCGTCGAGACGAATCCCGAACCCCGCCGCCGAGCGATAGGTGATGATTCGCCCCGAATCGGGAGCGAATTGATTCTCCGGATCTTCGGTAGTCACCCTCGCCTGAACGGCCTGACCGTTACACTCCAGATCGCTCTGCTCGTTGATTGCGATGCTCTTATCATCGAGCCGGTCTCCGGCGGCGATGCGGATCATGGCCTTGATCAGATCCCGGCCGGTGATCATCTCGGTGACCGTATGCTCGACCTGAATCCGAGTGTTGACCTCGATAAAGTAGATCTCATGCTCTCCATCTCGCTCCTCGACCAGAAACTCGACGGTGCCGGCGCTCTCGTAGCCC
>SKNI01000468.1 GCA_007120615.1 Myxococcales bacterium
GCGTTCCTCTGCGTCTCTGCGATTTCCCTTGCTTTTCTCTCTTTTTCTCCCAGCCTATTTTGTGGCGATATCCACGTCCACGGGCGCCGCGCCTTCATCTTCCAACAGGTCCAGCGCCGACTCGTCTCCCTGTAGGGTCGCACGAAAGAGGGATACCAACAGTCCGGCGGTGAGTTGGCGCATGGGCGCGCGACTCGGTCCGTCGACGCAGGCTCCGCACTCCAGACCGCAGCCGGAGGGGTCGTCGTCGAGCATGTCGAGGTGGCCGTAGTCTGTGGCCACAATCTCCCAGGCGGGGCTGTTGGCGGCGTCAAAGAATTGCTCGTAGTTATCTTCTTCCGGGGCGCAGGCGGGGCTCCATATGGCGTCGGCTTCCGAGCCCAGACCGGTTCCGATCAGAAGGGAGGGCACGTCGAAGTCGACGGAGCTATCGAGAATGCGAGCGTCTGTACCTCCCGGTCCTCCTGTACCGTCGACGGGGTCGACGCCGGAGACGCCCAGGACATCGCGGGGGCTATCTTTTAAGGACTTCCAGATCACTTTCGCTCCTCGAGAATGTCCCACCAGTCCCAGGATATCGGAGGCTACAGACGCGTTGAGATTGGAGTCCAGGTCGGTAGCGATCCAATCATAAAGCTCGGTTGCTGCAGCGGTTTCGGCATCAATGGAGGGTGCGTCCCAGGGGAATCCGCCAGGTTCATACATCTGAGGAGCGAGCACCACGAAGCCGTGGCTGGCGACGTGTTCCAGAAGAGCTCCGTAATGGGTATTGGCCATCAAAAAGCCGTGCTGAAAGACGATCACCGGGTAGAGATCGTCGCCCTGAGGGACAAAGGCCAGTAGCTCGGTGGGGGCGTTGGAGATGCTGGTTCGATTCACCGAGAGATCTCCCGACTCAAAGGGCGGCTCGGAGCCGACATAGAGGTCTGCGTCTCCCGCGGGGTCCAGATCGCCGTCGGATCCGGAGTCAGGACCGGCTCCGGCGTCGATCGCTCCGTCGCCATCGCCGCTCGGGTCGCCATCGCCAGTCGGGTCGCCATCGCCACTCGGGTCGCCATCACCGCTCGGGTCGACGCCATCGGAGATATCTCCCGTCTCTCCGACGTCTTCTCCCAACCCCCAGCCATCGCCATCGCCATCATCGGCTACCGTGTCATCAAACGTGCAGCCCCAGGAGAGGGTGATAAAGAGAAGAGTGGTCAGTGTTGCGATTGCTCGCCGGTAAGTCGAAGGCATGGTCAACTCCAGATTCATGTAGTCATATGTGAGCGGAAGTATTTCACTTTCGGTGTCACAGGTCAAAGGTTTTGCCACTGCAGGCCCAGGGACCCGCCAAGAAAGAGACCGCCAGGGCCCTGACCTCTCAGGGTGTAGCCGGCGTTCAGGTTGATCCAGAGGGTCGCGGGGTCGAAGGAAAAGCCGGCACCCAGATCTGCGCCCGGTCGAAGTCTCCAGCCGCCGGGTCCGTTGAATTCGGTGGCGCCGTCGGCGAAGAGTCCGGTGTGAAATCCGAATCTCGACCACTCCCATGCGGAGGCCGCCGGCCGCCCACTGCGAGGTGGTGGCGGCGTCGACCATCTGAAAGTGATTCATCCCCTCGACGACGGCGACCGTGGTCGGCGCCTGAAATTCAGCGGCGCCGTCGACGACTTCGTCCACCGTAATTCGCCCGTCTTCCGAACCTGTTAATGACAACACGAACGCATCTTCATCGACGCGGCTTGCCACATCATCGGAGAGGGATAAGCTCGGGCTCTGTGCAGGATAGAGTCAGCCCGCAGGCCAGCATCACCAGCAACGAAAAATACCACTTTCTGTCATCTACAAAGGACATCAAAACCGCTTCTGATAGCTGAGAAAAGGGCCGTCATTCCAGTGCATCCGGAGGTCGTCGACGTAGGCGTTGGAGGCCCGATTCTGCAATGTGAAAAGGGTGGAATCAAAGATCAATAAAAAGCCGCCCTGCACGATAAGCGACGGCCCGTAGCCTCGCAGGCGGTCGTCGTCGATACGACGCCCCCGCTCCCACAGATACGCTCCGGCGCTCATATAGGCGACATTGAGCCCCATATTGAAGAGAAGAATCTTCTCCAGGCGTCGACCTTCCTCCAGGGTTTGCAGAGAGTCGAATTGGGTGGGGTCTTCTCGTCGAGCGTTTGCCAGGCCGAATCCGGCGATCAGGGCATTGACCGCATTCCAGGCGGCGTTCATTTGATGAAAATAACGGGTGGCCCCGTCAGTCGTGAAATAGCCCACCGCTCCGGTGCCCATATTGAGGACCGACCATCCCAGGAGAACTCCCATTCCCCGCGAAGTCCGACGTTGACGGGTCTCATTGACCTCCAGATTGAGCGTTTCGATGGAGATCTCTTGTTCTGAAACGCCGGGGTCTGGCGCTTCTGCTGAAGCGGTGGGTGTACCCAGCAGCAAAAGGGCCAGGTTGCAGGCTGCAGGCACAACCGCTCGTTGTAAGAGGGACAATAACTTCATCGATACTCCACAAAGATAACAAGACTGCAGAAGTGTAACACGCCACGAAAAAGGGCAAGACTTCATCTGGCCGACCCGCCGTCGGTTATCGTTAAGGGTTTGCGTCAAGTACTTGACGGCCGGGGACTTGCACAGGGATAATCACCCCACCCTGTTCTCGATCCCGGATCTGAAAATGAAAATATTATGGCTCGTTCTGATCGGTTTGATGGCAGTATCCTGCATTCCCGAGGCCCCGTCTCCGGCCGTGAATAATGATGGTCAGAATCAGGACCATGACGTCGGGCAGGATGTAGACGACGATGCCGGCGAGGAGCAATTGCCCGATGGTTGGAGCTGGGTTGATATCGCAGGGACCAGCTGCGGAAACGGGGCTCAAACAGGTCTTGGCCTCTCCGAGGGCACCGACTCGACGCGTCTGATGATCTATTTCAATGGCGGAGGAGCCTGCTGGGATGCGACCAGTTGTCATATCTTTAACAGCGCTTCCCATATTGATTCGGGTTACGGAGAACGGCGATTCACATCGGACCTCAATACGATGCGAAACTCCGGGGTGATTGACCGCGAAGAGGGGCCGTTTGGTCAGGCGACGTTTGTATTTTTGCCCTATTGTACCGGGGATTTTCACTCCGGAGATGCCGTGGGCCAATATAACGACTTAGACCCCAATCAGCGGGTTCATCATAAGGGAGCGGTCAATGTCGATGCTTACCTCGATTATCTGACCCAAGAGTACCCCGATGTCGACGAGGTTTTGGTGCTGGGAATTAGCGCCGGGGGATATGGAGCGATGATGAACCACCATCGCATCAAAGCTGCCTTCCCCGACGCTCAGGTTCACGTGCTCGCCGACGGCTCGCCGATGATCCAGCCCCGCGATGGTCGGTGGAATATGTGGAAGAATGCCTGGAATATGAGAATCCCCGAGGGCTGTGAGGCGTGCGAAGAATCCTATCCCGAGTATGCCGCTCACGTAGTAGAAGCCAGTCCGGAGAGCCGGTTTGGGCTCCTTACCTGGCATGAAGACCAGACCGTGGGGCTCTTCTTCTCCTATCAATGGGGGCTGGAAGAGGCCACGCTCCAACTCTTAGCAGACGTCTATCCCGACGAACCCGGCGGTCAGTCGTCGGCGTTCCACACCGCCGGTACGGACCACGTGATGCTTCAATATTTTGAGACTCTGCGAGACGATAATGGGCAGTCGTTGCGCGATTTTGTTCAGTCCTGGGTAGACGGCGCGCAGTGATGTTTTCCTCGAATGCCGGAGTTTGCGATGACCATCTGGGTTGATGCCGACGCCACGCCCGCCGCGGTGACCGAAATTCTTGTGCGAGCCTCCTTAAAACGGGAAGTCGACGTAGTCCTGGTAGCCAATCGCTGGTTGCCCCAGCCCCGCTCTCACCGAGTTTCTACAGTGACCGTGGCTGCCGGAGCCGATGTGGCCGACGACTATATCGCGGAGCATTGTCAGGCCGGCGATTTAGTGATCACCGCCGATATCCCGCTGGCCGCCCGAGTGGTGGACCGGGAGGCCGAAGTCATCACCGCCTACGGCCGAGAATTGGACGCCGATAATGTGCGGGAGGCCTTAAGCGTTCGAGATTTTAAGGAAGAATTGCGCGACATGGGTGTTATGACCGGGGGACCGCCGCCCTATGGTCCGAGTCAGAAGCAGGCATTTGCTAACGCTCTGGACCGCTGGATCACTCGTTCGAAGCGTTGAGGGGGAGAGAGAAAGGCAAGGGCAAGGGAAATCGCAGAGACGCGAGAGAGGCGCAGAGACGCAGAGATAAGGCAGGGAAAAGAAAGAAGGGATCTTTGAGCGGGCGCCAGGTGGGCGGTTTTACTACTATCTGGCGCCCACCAGAAACTCCCCTTATATTTTTTGCCTTTCCTCTTGCGTCTCTGCGTTCCTCTGCGTCTCTGCGATTTCCCTTGTCTTTCTCTTCACCTCTTTCCCTCGATCGTTGGACACAGCCAAGGCGATCTGTTACCCCTTGCCACGTTGCACGGCGCTCATAGGGAGCGCTCTTCACTTTTTGTGGCGCTGATGAATGCGCCCCCCTACCACGGTATTTCCTTGAAAGATTTTTCAGAACTCGACCTGATCGAGCCGCTTCAGCGGGCGATCGAAGCACAGAATTACGTTCAACCCACCCCCATTCAGGCTCAGGCCATCCCGCCGCTCCTTCGAGAACGGGACCTTTTGGGCTGCGCGCAGACGGGAACGGGCAAGACTGCCGCGTTCGCGCTGCCCGTGTTGCAGCATCTCTCCGCCAGCCAAAAGCCTGGCAGTAAACGACATATCCGGGCGCTGGTCCTCTCCCCGACGAGAGAATTGGCCAGCCAGATCGGAGACTCCTTTAAAGCCTACGGTCAGAACCTCCCTCTTCGCCACCACGTGGTCTTTGGCGGGGTCAACGAGAAGTCCCAGATTCGGGCCATGGAGCGGGGCGTAGATATCCTCGTCGCCTGCCCCGGACGGCTCCTCGACCTGCAGAGCCGCGGCTATATCGATCTGTCTCACGTGGAGTTTTTTATCCTCGATGAAGCGGACCGCATGCTCGATATGGGCTTTGTCCCCGACGTTCGTCGGATCATGAAGGCCATGGGCAAGGGAAAGCGCCAGAACCTGTTGTTCTCGGCCACTCTGCCCGACAGCGTCGTGAAGCTGGCGTCCAGCTTCTTATCGAACCCGATTCGCATCGATATCACGCCGGAGACGGCCACCGTCGATGCCATCGACCAGAAAGTGATGTTCGTCGATAAATCGGATAAGTCGGCGCTATTATGCGATCTTCTCGTCGACCGGGACGTGGAGTCGACCATCGTCTTCACCCGAACCAAGCGTCGGGCCAATAGCCTGACCAAGAAGCTCGACAGGGCCGGCTTTAAAGCGATGGCGATCCACGGAAATAAGTCTCAGAATGCCCGGCGTCGGGCTCTAAACGCATTTCAGGACGGAAGCACTCAGATCCTGGTCGCCACCGACGTGGCCGCGCGAGGGATCGACGTCGATACGGTCACTCATGTCTTCAATTACGACCTTCCCAACGAGCCTGAGAGCTACGTGCACCGAATCGGCCGTACCGGCCGCGCCGGGCGCTCCGGTGTAGCCATCGCCTTCTGCGACGACCGAGAAGGCAGCAATCTACGAGCGATTGAAAAAACCATCGGCGAGGAAATCGAGCTCGATAAAGACCACGGATTTCATCAAGATAAGGTCATGGCGAGTGCTCGAAGTGGTCGTAAGTCCTCGGGCGGAAGAAATCGCCGTAAGTCCTCCGGCCGACGCAGCAGCGGAAGAAAACGCCGCTCCTCGGGTCGACGCAACAGCGGAAAGAAGAAGGGCAGCAGAGGTCGAAAGAGCAACAGCTCCAACTCCAGCAGACGTAAGAGTTCCAAGTCTTCGAACTCGCCCCGGCGCGTGCGGCGGGACCGACGGCCGCTGAGCGAGCGGGACTGATCGATGATCGATGATCGGTGATCGGTGATCGGTGATCGGTGATCGGTGATCGGTGATCGATGATCGGTGATCGATGATCGATGATCGA
>SKNI01000306.1 GCA_007120615.1 Myxococcales bacterium
CCAATAGCCTGGGGAGCATTGTCGGTTCGTACGATGATTTTTTGTGCCATGAAGTATCCTGCAAGGTGAAAAGAAAAACGAATGCCAATTGCGAAATGATCATCGATTTTGTAGTTCAGGGCCGCCCGTTGAACAAGGTACTTTACCGCAGCGAGGTTGCGATGATAGTTTCAGCCCACCAATTGATTCTTACCAGACCGCCCGGAGGCACGAAGCAAGGATGAGTCTACCTCTGAGTCGCGAAGTGGGAGCCCTGTTGCAGATGGCGAAGAAGATCGCCGACGATTCACATGCCAGGGTTTCATCGGCCCATGTATTATTGGCGATGTTCCACGTTCCCAATCAGGCAGTACAATTACTTCACGATCGCGCGATCACCGCGGGGCGTCTGCAGACCTGTATGTCGGGGCTGGGCAGTGAAGCTAAGCAGGTACTGGAGAAGGTCCACGATCGCAGCGAGCGTCTGGCATCGGGCTCCCGCTCTGAGGCGGTGACCAGCCTGCATTTGCTGGCGGCGTTGGTGCGGGAGAGTTCCAGCCAGGCCTATGGAATTCTTCAGGATTGCGGTGCTGATATCGGGGCGATTCGAACGGCGGTGATGAGTTATGCCACCTCGTCGAGGCGGGTTCCTCGGCGGTATCGAGAGTTGGATGCGGTACAGATCACCGAGCGCACCGAAGGATCGCAAAATCCGGTTCCCCGTCGGGTGCAGGAGATGGAGAAGAAGACGCTGACCCCGATCGGATTTCACCCCTCCCTGGGAGTGGATCGGGGCAAGTCACGAACCGGTAATTTTGAGCCGGTATCTAAACCGGTGGCTCGAGAGCCTTCGCCGCAGCAGGCCGAGACACAAAGAGAGAAGCCCCCGAAAGCTCGAAAGTCTGCTCTCAAGTCTGAGCCAAAGAAAAAAGGGCGCCGACCGACCAATAACGGTCGAGGAGGGATCGACTCTTTGCGGGAAACCGGCGGGGGATTGGCGTTGGATAATCACCCCGGGATTAACCGGGGAGGAAAGCCGAGGCGACGACGTGCACAGCCTCAAGAGCCCACCGACGCCGATCGTCGGGCAGAGGCGCTGGATGAGGCGCGGAAGACGACTCGAGACCTGGCGATGCGGCTTTTCGCCAAGAAGTCAGCGCAAGAAGAGATGGAGGACCAGGTTTTGGAGCCCGTCGGACTCGACGAGAGCTCCGAGGCGGTGGGGCTGGAACAGCGTTCCGAGCCCATCGAAGGGGTCTCGCAGTGGCAAAAGCCCGACCCTGAGCTGGCAAAGAGTTATGAGCTCGACGAGGAGGAGTTCCCCTTTCTGGTGGAGTTCGGAAGAAATTTGACCGTGGAAGCGGCCCTGGGAAAGATCGACACGGTCATCGGCCGAGATGGAGAGATCGCCCAGTTGATCGACATCCTCGGAAAGCGTCGATCCAATAACCCCCTTTTGGTGGGGGAAGCCGGTGTAGGTAAGACGGCCATTGTGGAAGGCCTGGCCCGACGAATGGTGAAGATCGCACAGACCGGCAGCGCTTTTGGTAAACGGCGAATCATCGAATTGGAGATGGGACGACTGCTCAGCGGGACTCATCTGCGGGGGGCGTTCTCGGAGCGATTGTTGGAGATCAAAGACGAGGTCGCTCGGGCCGAAGGAGAGGTGATCGTCTTTCTCGACGAGGTCCACACCTGGATGTCTGCCGGAGCCGGAGGAGACGGGGGAGATGCGGCGGGAGAGTTGAAGACGGCCCTGGCCCGGGGGAAATTCCCCTGCATCGGAGCGACGACCCACGATGAATGCCGAAAGTTCGTGGAGTCGGATCCGGCCTTTGAGAGGCGATTTCAAAGGGTCACCGTTGACGAGCCCGATGAGGCCACGGCCATTCGAATCATCGAGGGCGTGCGCACCCATTATGAAAGATATCACCAGGTGACCTATTCGCCGGAAGCGCTGGTGGCGGCGGTGAGCATGGCGATTCGCTATATCCACGACCGGCAACTTCCCGATAAGGCGATCGGTGTCATCGACCTCGCCGGCAGCCGAGCGGCTCGCCAGGGAGAGAAGATCGTCGACCGGCAGGCCGTCGCCAGAGTAGTCGCCGACGTTGCAGGAATCCCGGCTGAGCGACTCACCGGAAGCGATGGGGCGCGATTCTTAAAGATGGAAGAGTTCCTCTCTGATGGGGTCGTGGGGCATCGAGATGTCGTGGGCACCATCTCGGACTTATTGCGCAGAAATTACGCCGGATTCCGAAGCCAGCGGCCCATAGGAAGTCTCCTCTTTTTGGGGCCCACCGGGGTGGGAAAGACGGAGATGGTCAAGGTGCTTGCAGACTTCCTCTTTCACGACCGCGAAGCCATCGTTCGGCTGGATATGTCGGAGTTTATGGAGGCCCATTCGGTGAGTCGTTTCATCGGAGCTCCTCCCGGATATGTGGGCTACGATCAGGGCGGACAATTGACCGAAGCGATCCGTCAGCGTCCCTATCAGGTGGTGCTCCTCGATGAGATCGAGAAAGCCCATCCCGACGTGCTGAATCTCTTATTACAACTCTTTGACGAAGGCCGCCTCACCGATGGTCGAGGTCGAATCGTGGACTTCTCCAACGCTCTGGTGGTGATGACCAGCAATCTCGGCTCGGGAGTCTTTGACGAGGAAGTACAGACCAGCGAGCGGATCGGATTTTCTCGGCGGGAGAAGCCGGGAGAGGGTTCGCGGGACTGGTCGGGACGGCAAACGGAAGTGCTCGATTCGGCAAGGGAACACTTCACACCGGAGTTGTGGAATCGAATCGATGAGCGCCTGGTATTTGCTCCGCTGTCTCGGGATGAGATCGCCGAGATAGCCCAGCTGCAACTGGCCGACAGTCAGCGTCGCCTGTGGCAGGAGAGTGGAATTGAGATGAAGTACGAGCCGGCGGTGATCGACTTGCTGATTCGTCGCGGAGGGTACGATAAAAAGTTGGGTGCCCGTCCGATGCGTCAGACCATTCAACGACTGGTAGAGGGAGCGGTGGCCCGTAAGATATTGTCGGGGCAGGTGGTCGAAGGTATGTGCGCGGTGGTGGATGTGGCAGGCGAAGAAATCGTGGTCCGGGTGATGAACTCTCAATGAGTCGGTCGTTGTGTCAGGTCAGTCGAGAGATCGCCCGGCGGGTGAGTAGATCGTAGATTTCGAGAAGTTGGGGGTCCTCAGATGCGCGCCCTTTAAGCGCTCTGCGGTGGTCTTCGATGGTGGCCATGTCGCCTCGAGCGACGGGCCCGCTGAGAGCTTGCGGTGGTGGGTGCTGGCTTAGATTGTCGAGGCTGGAGCGGCCCAGATCGACGAGCATCTCCCGGGCCCGGTCGGGGTCGATATTGGCTGCTTCGGCCATCGAGATTGCGGCGTCAAAGAGGCTCACCAGGAGATTGGCGGCGCAGACGGCGGAGGCGTGGTAGAGGACCTTGTCATCGGGATCGATGCGTACCGGCTCAATCTTGATGGGAGCGAGAAGCTCTTCGATATAGTCCACGGCGATATCGTCGCCCTCGACGGTCCAGAAGGTGCGAGGAAATCGCTCCACGGCGGCGACGGGGTCGGTGATGGCTTGCAAGGGATGAAGCGACGCCACCGAGAGGTGCGGGTGCCCCGCCAGAAGCTCCGAGGAGAGGCTCCCCGAGGTGTGGATGACCAGGGAGCCCGGGGGAAGGTGGTCTGCTAGCTGGACAAAGACCGACCGTATCGCATCATCGACCACGGTGAGCCATAAGAGCACCGGTTTGTCGGAGGAGGAGCCATCAAAAAGATCGCTGAGAGCACCGGGGAGAGGGCCGCAGCGAGGATCAGGGCTTGGGACGCTGGCGGCGCGGGCCGCCTCGGGAGTGCGGTTCCAGGTGGCCAGGACGGTGGCGTCTAACTCCCGGGCCATACAGCTGATGGCCTGTCCCACCCGACCAAAGCCGATGATGATCCAGGGAAGTGATGGACTCATTGTCAGTCTTTCCCCAGATAGAGGCGATGTCGGGAGATATAATCGAGGACCCGCCGGGGAATCCAGGCCTGGATGGACTCATAATCAGATTGGGAGAGGGCGTCGCGGATGATCGTGGAGCTGATATCGGGCAGCTCCAGATCGACCCCGGCGGTGGTCTCGAGCCGGTCGTATCCGCGGCGTCCCACGACGATAAGGTGGACCAATTCCATCAGCCCATCCCAGTCTTTCCACCGGGACGTCTCCTCCAGAATATCTGCGCCCACCATCAACCAGAACGCCCGATCGGGGTGCTCCCCCCGCAGCGCCTGTACGGTGTCGATGGTACGACTTTCCCCGCCCAACTCCTTCTCGATCGAGTTGATCCGAACATTCTGCAGATCGGAGGTGGCCTCTTTGCACATCTCCATACGGTCCGAGAAGTCCACCAGATCCTTGCTGAAGGCGTGCTCAAAGGTGGGAATCCACCACACCTCATCGATGGGCTGCGTCTGCAGCACCCAGAGGGTGGCGAGGGTGTGGCAGATATGGGGAGGGTTAAAACTTCCGCCAAAGAGGGCCACGTTACGAGGTGAGGTTTTTGTCATGAATACAGGAGGCATTGTCGACGGCGCTCGTTGAATTCAGCGCGGGTCGATTCAAAAGTTGCGAGCAATTCGACGGGGTGGGCGCCGTCTTCCAAAGAGATTCGTACGTCGGAGTCGCCCAGCAAAAGATCGATGGCCAGTCGATCGGCGACGAATTCGTAGGCCTTCTCTCGCCAACAAAACGAATCGGGATGCAATCGGAGCATGGCGCTCAAAATTCCATAACTCAGGGCCATACTGGAGAAGGCAGCGCGGTCGGTGACGTGGATCTGGAGTCCCCGACAGGTTTCGCCTCCGAACTTCTGAAACATGGGGCGAAAGGCTGTGGAGCGAAAGGCCACGCCCTCAAGTGAGAGGGAGTTTAGATATTCCTCAAGGGCCCGGGCGTCGACAAAGGGCGCTCCGAAGAGCTCAAAGGGGCGCGTGGTGCCGCGAGCTTCGCTGAGATTGGTGCCCTCCAGAAGACATTGACCGGGGTAGACCGTGGCCGTGTCGAGGGTGGGCATATTGGGACTTGGCATCACCCAGGGAAGTCCGGTCTGATCGTACCACATGGAGCGTTTCCAGCCCTGCAATTCGATGACCTCAAAGTCGCATTCCCATCCGCCGAAGCGAGAAAAGAAATGGGCCAGCTCTCCGGGGGTCATGGCGTGTCGATTGGGCAGCGGCTGCATGCCCACAAAAGAGCGAAACTCGGGGAGGACGATATTTCCCTCGATGTCGACGCCGTTGATGGGGTTGGGCCGGTCGAGGATGACGACGTCGACGCCGGCCTCACCACAGGCCTCCATCATCAGGCCGATGGTATAAACGTAGGTATAATACCGTGAGCCCACGTCCTGGATATCACAGATGACCAGATCCAGATCGGCCAGGGTATCCTGAGGGGGGCGAAGACTCTCAAAGGTGTGGCCGTAGAGGCTAACACAGGGCAGCCCGGAGAGGGGGTCGATGACCTCGTCGACGGCTTCCATATCTTGAGCATCGGCCCGGACCCCGTGCTCGGGACCGAAGAGGCGCACGATCTGCAGGCCCTTTGACTGTAAGGCCTCGATGGCGTGTTCCAACTCCGAGGTGACGCTGGTGGGGTTGACGAGTAATCCGATTCGGCGATGCTGCAACTCGGCGATGCGCTCTGCATCGCCGAGTAAGTGATCAAGGCCGCTTTTGACGACAGTAGTACTCACACCTTTTCCTCGGTAGCGGTTTCACTCTCCTCGTCGCCGGCGCTCTTTTTGGGCTTCTTGCCCATCCCCATACCCAGGGGAACGCCGGAGACAGCCGGTTTTTCATCAGCGCTCTCGTCCTTGGACTCGGTCTCCGAGCCAGGGAGCGGCTCCCAGCCGCCACCGGTGACATCATCATCGGGCATGGGTTTGCCCTGGAGATAAGCGCTGAGCAGATTGAAGTGATGGGCCAGCCCATTGGCGACGGGGTTTGAGCCGCTGTCGTCAAAGACGTGATCTTTATCA
>SKNI01000543.1 GCA_007120615.1 Myxococcales bacterium
GCCAAATTTGGGCGATTCGGCGTCTGTCGGCAAGCTCGCGGTGACTGCGTGCAAAGTGGAGGCGGTCTTTCGTGGGCAGTATCTGGCTGCGTTGCCACCACTGTTCAGGGAGCGGAGTATACGAGGTAAAGCCCTTGGTCGGCGGGATTTCTTTGAGCACGGCGCATTTTTGGTCGTTCGTCAGATGGTTCCAGACGGATTCGGTCCAGTCGAGATCGTGGAAAAGCTCACCTTCGTGGGGGGAGAGCCGACGTTGATTCCCTGGCTGCCAGAGCTGGTAGCGCGGGCGAAAGCCAGTGGACTGACGACCATGATCGTGACGAACGGTTGGCGGCTTCAGGGGCAGTTGTTTGAGGCGTTGGCCCCTCACCTGGACTGGATCGCGTTCAGCGTCGACAGCGCCGATGAGGAGACGAATCGGCAGTCGGGACGGGCGCAGAAGAAAGGGGGAGTCCTGCCGGCTGCGGAGGTGTTGCGGCGGGCGGAGATGGCCCGGGCGCGGGGGATTCGGCTCAAGCTCAACACCGTCGTGCATCGGCTGAACTGCGAGGAGGATATGAGCGACTTCGTGGCGGCGTTGCGGCCGGAGCGATGGAAGCTCTTTCAGGTATTGCCGGTGGAGGGGCAGAACGACGGTTCCGTCGACGAGCTGCTGATCGAGCGGGAGGAATTCGAGGCCTATGTGGCGCGGCATGAGCACCTGGAATCATATGGCGTCGACGTCGTGCCCGAGTCAAATGACGCCATGCGCGGGTCTTATGCGATGGTCGATCCGGCGGGGCGCTTCTTCGACAACACCGACGGAGGTCACACGTATAGTCGGCCCATCTTGGAGGTTGGTGTGAACTCGGCCTTCAGGGACGTATCGTTCTGCGATGGGAAGTTCGAGGCCCGCGGCGGGGTCTATGATTGGGCGGGAGAAGGAGCCGAAGTGGCGCTGAGTCCCTTCATCGCCATATCCGGGGTTTCCGGGGCGGGAAAGGACACGGTAGCGCAATTTCTGATTGACGAAATGGGATACGAACGCATCGCCATCGCCGACCCTATTAAGGAGCATGTTGGTGATATTTTCGGGCTTACGAAGCGGCAGCTCTGGGGAGACCGGCGAAACGAGGCGATCAAAGAGTTGGGCGTGTCGCCGCGAAAGATTTATCAGGACTTCGGGCGATTCTGCCGCGAGATCGACGCTGGAATCTGGCTGAGGGCGCTGTTGAGCCGGGTCCGGGAGTTGATCGGAGAAGGTCGCCGCGTGGTGTGCACCGATGTGCGAACCCATAAGGAATTCGAGGCCGTAAGATCAGCAGGAGCCAGCCTCTGGCATATCACCAGGTCGTGCGCCGGAGCGCCGGGAGACCTCGCCAACGACTCCACAGAGCGTCAGGCCCGGGAACTCGCCGGGCGTCGCTTCGACATGCTCATCGAAAATGACGGGCCGCTGGAGGAGCTTCGGGAGCGGGTGCTGAAAGCGGCGCAATTGGCGGTTACCGGCAGCAAGGAGGTGGCTTGATGGTCGTGTGCTCGGTGTGTCGCACACGGATGTTTTTGGACGCCGCCCGGTGTGAATAGTTTCGAATGGAGTGCAGTCCCCATTACCGACAAAAGAGGAGAACAAATGAGCAAAAGAGAGGACGAAGGGGTGAGCAAAGAAGAGCGTGACCACCACGCCAATCAGAACAATCCCAATAACCAGGCTTATCGAGAGCGGGAGAAAAACCGGTCCCAGCAACTAAACCCGAATAGCGAGAAGTATCGTAGGTCGCGGGAGGGCAAAAAGAAGTAGGCTCGATACTAGGATCTGCTTTGAGGGCGGTGTGGGTGCTCCCGCACCGCCCTCTTGGCTGTCTGGGAGGTTTCGCTTCTGGATTCGGGGAGTCAGGGAATATGGAGAAGCTGTAGGACGTTCTTGATTCGTTCGGGAATTGACAATGTCCGGACAGTGGTTAAACTTTGAGTGGGAGAAGAAGGTCGATTACTAGAAAGGAACGACATGGCAAGCACATCAGAAATCCACCTGCTCGTTCAGGGGAGCGATAAGAGTCGCTACGAGAAAGCGGGAGTGAAGACCTCCGGCGCGCTTACGGAGAGCGCAGCCGAAGAGATTCTCAACCTCTTTGTGCTCGTCTCGCCGTTGCATCTGCCGGAAGTCGCCGGGGTCGTTAAAGCGGCAAACCGCAAGAAGCACCTGCGAGGTCTCTTTGTCGAACAGGGTCGTGACCCTCATTGGGTGACTACGATGTTGGACAGGGCGGATTTACGTACCCTGAAGAACACGTTTGTTCATTCTAACCCCGAGGTCTTCCAGCGAGTGCTTCAGGCCTGGCAGATGGGAGCACAGGACCGGCTCATCGCCGATGCCACGATCCAAGAAGACATACTCTTCGTCAGAACCTGCTCTTTGGAGACCGTCGAGATACCATTGAGAGCGCTAAAGGCATTGAAGGACGCGGCACGAGAGGCAGTTCTGGAATTCGAAATCTCCACCGAAGGCGCATATATCTACTGGCCCGCCTTGGATGTGCATATGAATATGGAGACGATACGAGTCGCCCGAGATCCAGCATTAAAGGAAGAGTATAAACGGGAACGACTCGATAATGATCGGCAGACCGGGCTTGCCATCAAGGCCCTTCGGAAGAAAGCAGGTCTGCGGCAGTCGGACATACCAGGGGTTTCAGCAAGGCAAGTGCGGCGTATCGAAAGCGGGGAGGCTCGTGCACGGATAGAAACATTGGAGCATTTTGCCCGAGCTCATGAACTGAGTCTCAATGATTATTTGAATGAGATTAGCAAAGTGATGATTCACCCATGAATATAAAAAAACCGACGCCAGGCCTCGTATCGAAGGGTCTGGAGGACATGTTGCGTCAGGAGCTGCAGTCCCGAGGCATGCAGGTCTGGCTCGACAAAAAGGACGAGTATAGCCCCTTTGTGGACTCCCTGCGGGCCAGGTGGGCGGAGGGCGACTTTCCCTATCCCGTATGCGCCTTTCGGGGGAGTTTTCTGGAGCTCATATTGCAACTGGACGGGCTCTTCGAGGGGACGCAGAACCGGCCCGTGCTCATTCATATGCCGGGGTTTAATTACGACGAGGTTCGGGCCACGCCCGTGCTGGAACATTACGAAGCCGGCAAGGTGGAGCAAAAGGCGTTGAAGACGGTGGTGACCAACGCCGCTGCCGGGAAGGTTCCGCCCGAGGAGATCGCCGGATTCGTCGACGGCGATGACTTCGACCTCGCTCAGGCCGACGCCTGGTTGGAAGAACAATTGAGCGAGGGCCAGGGGATCATCGAGCATCTGGGACTGCCCGATATCTGGGAGCGTCTGCGCGAGGTGCCGGAGAAGCTAAAGGGTGCAGGCGACGTGGAGAAGCATCTGCGAGCCCGGCTGGGGATCTCGAAGGATTGGGCAGGCAAAATCGAGCTCGGCACCGACAATGAAAGTGACCTCGCCGACTGGATGACCACCTGGGCGCTGGCTGCAGAATACGTCGATGACCTGCGTCGCGACCCCGTGGAGGAGATGCTTCAGCCGCTCAAATCCCTTCCTCGCACGCTCGTTGCGGAGTGTTCCGGGTTCGCTGCTTATCTCCGGGATAATCGCAAAGTCTATTACGCGCGCATCGCCGATGAATTTGAGGCTTTTATCGCGCGGGAAGTCGAGGAGGGTCGGGCCGAAGACCTGGGCGATATCGACACCTTTCGATTCGAGGAGCGGCGCTCGCTCGAGGCGGCCCTGGCGGCGGTCGGTGAGGAGCGGTGGGACGCGGCGGTGAAGATGGCGGCGAGGCGTACGCCGGAGTCGTCGTTCTGGATTCGTAAGAACCCTCGTCGCGGCGATGCCTGGCAATTGGTGGAGGTCACGGCCAATCTCGGCGCGGCCATCGACAAAGCCGGTGACTCCTTCGCGGGCATGATGAGCCTTGAGGAAGCGACCGATCGATATGCTCAAGATGTCTGGCAGGTGGACCAGGCGCACCGGGTCATGGAACAGCGCCAGGCCACCCTGCTCGTTCCCTCTCTGCCGGAGTTCTCCACGCTTCTGGACAGGCTGGACGGACTGCGAAAGAAATACCGTCGATGGGCCGACCAACTGGCGACTCGATTCACCACGCTCTGCGAAGAGCACGGATTTCTGGCGACGGAGTCCCTCCAGCAGCGCCGAATCTTTGATCAGGTCGTCGCGCCACTGGTCAACGATAAGGGCTCGCGGGAGGGCCAGAAGGTCGCGCTTTTTCTCGTCGACGCCCTTCGTTTTGAGATGGCGGCGGGCCTCAAAGAGCACTTCGACACCGTCAAGGCCACTCGCCCCGTCCTCAAGCCCAGGCTCTCTGAGCTCCCTTCGGTGACCGCCGTGGGGATGAATGTTCTTGCGCCTGTGCATAAAGCGGGACGCCTGGAGCCGGTGATACGAAAGGAGAAATTCTGCGGCTTTCAGACCGACCAATTTCAGGTCACCGACCCGGATACTCGAAAGCGAATGATGCAGCATCATGTGGGTGGAAAGACCTGCCCGCTTTTGGACCTCGGCGAAGTCATCACGGGCGATAAGAACCTGCGGAATGTGATTCAGCAGGCGTCGCTGGTCATTGTGAAGAGCCACGAGATCGACGACGTCGGCGAGAAGGGCTATGGGCCGCTCTTATTCGAGACGATGTTGAGGGATATTCGAAGTGCCATGCGGCTTTTGCGCCAAGCCGGCATCCGGCGCTTTGTGGTCACCTCGGATCACGGCTTCTTGCTGCTCGACAAGACCACCGTGAGTCACTCTCTCGGGATGAAGACGGACCCCAGTTATCGGTGGCGCCTCTACGACCATCCCCAGTCCAACGAGACGCTGACGTCGGTGCCGCTCTCGGCGCTGGGCTATCAGAACGCGCCGCAGCATCTGGTATTGGCCCGGGATACGTCGGTCTTTGATCGCGGCAAGAGACGCTCCAATTTCGTGCACGGCGGAAACTCTCCGCAGGAGCGAATCATCCCCGTGCTCATAGTGGAACACGACCGGGCGGCCGGTGGAAGCACGACCCATTATCAGATCAACGCCGTGGCCACGGGCGACGAGAAGGAAGTCCAGGGCGTGACGCTTACGGTGACGCAGACGCAGGCCGCCCTCGACTTCGGCGGTCGCACCGACGTGGAACTGGCCATTCGCGTGGCCGACGACCCGGACGTGATGCTCGAGCTCCACAGCGTTGACGGCGCCGGTCGGATGGAAGCGGTCTCTGTGCGAGTGCCCGTCGGCGAGACGGTGGATGTATATTTCCACCTCCGCGGGGATAGGGATCGGCGGGCGCAGGTGGAGATTTATTCTCCGGCCCTGGGCGACCAGGTCGAGCCCTGCACGCCGTCGACCTGGTTTCAGGTTCAGGGCCTGGGCAAGACCACCACCGAAGAAGAAGCGGCCGACGAGCCTATTGTAGAAGCAGCGACTACGGGCCTGGAGACCTTGCCAAAAGGCCCCCGTCAGGTCTTTGAATATCTGGCGAAATACGACGCCATCACCGAGGCCGACGCGGTGAAGATGCTGGGCTCGGCGCGGGCGCTTCGACGCTTCGCCCGCAACTTCGAGGAGTACGCCTCCAAGGTTGCCTTCGACGTCTCCATCGAACAAACTCCGCAGGGTAAACGCTACGTTCGCAAATGAGATATTATGACGCTCAGTAAGTCCGATGTTGATCATATCTTTCAACAACTCCGCATGGGCGCCGTGCCCGAACGGGGTCTCGACACCTTTGCCGTCGGCATCGACCGACAGCGAAACGAGATCGACCGCCTCTTAGAGTTGGCCGAAAATGGCGAAGGGCTGGTCAAATTCTTGCGTGGCGGCTACGGCTGCGGAAAGACTTTTATCAGTCGCCTGGCGCTGCTGGAGGCTCGTCGACGGGGCTTCGCGACGAGCTTCGTGGTGGTGAGCGACAACGAATTTCACTTCTATAAATTCAGTGATATCTACCGAAAAATCGTCACGGAACTTTCGACCAATACATGTCCTCGCGGGGCATTTGGAGA
>SKNI01000137.1 GCA_007120615.1 Myxococcales bacterium
TCCGAAGCTCCGGGGTCGCCGCCTCTTCCTGATCGGGAAAACGGGCGATCTGAGAGGTCATTCCCCGTTGGACGTAGAGCAATTCCGGTTGGAGCGCGATATTTGGATGAACGCCCACCACCGCCCGCAATCCACCGCCGTAGCCCAGCTTTTTGCCGAAGGGCTCGTTGAACTCGGTCTGGGAGTAGTAGATATCGGTAAAATTGACCACGCCCAGCGCCCCGTAGTTAAGGGTCAGCTCTCGTTGGTCTTCTGTGCTCTCGATGACTTCTTCGGCCAGCGCGGCCGGCGAAAGCAACACCAGCAGAACGAATATCGAGATGATTCGAAGCGATGACATTACAACCCTTGTAGCGCGGACGTCCCCGTCCGCTCTAATAAAAAGCGCTTTTTCTTTTATGCAGACGGGGACATCCGCGCTCCGGGCAGATCAGCGATTGTAGTATTCGCGGTACCAGGCTACGAAACTTTCGATGCCCTCTTCGATGGGAGTGGCGGGCTTGAAGTCGACGTCGTCGATGAGATCCTGGACGTCGGCATAGGTCGCTTTGACGTCGCCCGGTTGCATATCCATGAAGTTCTTCTCGGCCTTCTGGCCCAGATGATCCTCGAGGGCTCCGATCATATCCATCAACTCTACGGGGCTATTATTGCCGATATTATAGATCCGGTAGGGTGCCTTGCTGGTGCCCGGATCGGGATCTTTTCCGGACCACGAGGCGTTGGGCTCGGCGACCTGGTCGGTGACTCGGACGACGCCCTCCACGATATCGTCGATATAGGTGAAATCCCGCTGCATATCGCCGTGGTTAAAGACTTTGATGGGTCGTCCCGACAAAATCGCGTCGGTGAATAAGAAGAGGGCCATATCGGGGCGTCCCCAGGGGCCGTAGACCGTAAAAAAGCGAAGTCCCGTGGTGGGAAGCCCGTAGAGATGACTGTAGGTATGAGCCATCAACTCATTGGCCTTTTTGGTGGCCGCATACAGGCTGACCGGGTGATCCACATTATCGTGAATGGAGAAGGGCAACGACTCATTGGCCCCGTACACCGAACTCGACGAGGCGTAGACCAGATGGGGGACCTCGTTGTGGCGGCAGCCCTCCAGGATATTGGTAAAGCCCACCAGATTGGAGTCGATATAGGCGTGGGGATTGGTCAGCGAATAGCGCACCCCCGCCTGGGCGGCAAGGTGGACCACCCGATCAAAGGCGTGATTCGAAAAGCAGGCGTTGATTCCTTCTCGGTCGGCCAGATCGAGGCGCTCGAAGGAAAATTCGCTGTATTTGTCGAGAATCTTAATCCGGGCCTCTTTGAGCTTCGGATCGTAATAATCATTGACGTTGTCGAGACCCACTACCCTATCGCCGCGCTCTAAGAGCCTGCGACTGAGGTGAAAGCCGATAAAGCCGGCGGCGCCGGTTACGAGAATTTTCATCATTTTCTCCTTAATATGGCATCCGGAAAAAGCGGACCGATGCCATTTATAGTCGGCCGTCTGTAGTGCGGGCGGGCAACATGGATTTGATGTCATATAATACGGAGTTTTCCGCTCCCAGAGCCCGGATCTCTTCGACACCCATCTCTTGGAAGTCGTCGTGAGCCACCGCCAGGATCACCGCCCCGTAGCGCCCCTTCTCGGGGGCCTCGATGGTGGTAATTCCATATTCTTCGCGGGCCTCTTCCGGGTCCACCCAGGGATCGTAGACGTGGACCCG
Source organism: Myxococcales bacterium (assembly GCA_007120615.1). GTDB lineage: Bacteria > Myxococcota_A > Bradymonadia > Bradymonadales > Bradymonadaceae > SKNI01. Next base: position 1,719 of record SKNI01000137.1, read on the forward strand.
GGCGTGATAGGTCTCAAGCTCCCGGATCACGTCGATGACTTTGGTATTTCTCAGGTCCGGGCAATTTTCCTTAAAAGTCAGCCCCATCACCAGGATATCGGAGTCCACCACGTGGAGCCGTCTCTGGGTCATCAGCTTTGCGACCTGACGAGCGACGTATTGTCCCATATGGTCGTTGATGCGGCGGCCGGCCAGGATCATCTCCGGGTGATAGCCGATGGATTCGGCCTTATGGGTCAGATAATAAGGGTCGACGCCGATGCAGTGGCCGCCGACCAGGCCCGGGCGAAAGGGCAAGAAATTCCACTTGGTGCCGGCCGCCGCCAAGACCTCTTCGGTGTCGATGCCTAAGCGGTTAAAGATCAGAGCCAATTCGTTGATCAGGGCGATATTGACGTCGCGCTGGGTATTTTCGATCACCTTGGCGGCCTCGGCGACCTTGATGGAGCTGGCCCGGTGGGTTCCGGCAGTGATGATCGCCCCGTAGAGGTCATCGACGAAAGCGGCGGCCTCCGGCGTAGAGCCGGCGGTGACCTTGGTGATGGTGGTGAGGCGATGTTTTTTGTCCCCCGGGTTGATCCGCTCCGGGCTGTAGCCCACGAAGAAATCCCGGTTGAACCTCAGACCGCTATATTCTTCCAGAATCGGGACGCAGACCTCTTCGGTGGCCCCGGGAAATACGGTGGATTCGTAGACGACCACATCGCCCACCGAGAGCGCCGCCCCCACGGTAGCGCTGGCGGCCTTTAAGGGCGTCAGATCCGGCTGGCGATGCTGATCGATGGGAGTGGGCACGGTGACCACGAAGACATCGCACTCTTCTAAGTCATCGGTGTCCAGGGTAAAGCGAAGCTTTTCGGCGCCCTCTAACTCCTCCCCGGTTACCTCCCGGGTGGAGTCGTGGCCCTCGCGAAGGGCGTTGATCCGGCGGGCATTGATGTCAAAGCCCGTCGTTGAGAAATGCCGTCCGAACTCCACGGCCAACGGAAGGCCCACATAACCGAGGCCGATTACGGCGATTTGTGCGTCTTCTACTTTTGGAAATTCCATAAGGCCATGTCTCCTGACTCAGGTGTTTAGAAAAGAAAATTAGCCGTTCAGATAGTCACCGCGGCCGATACCCTCGTAATAAAACCCGTCGGCGGCGAGTTGCTGGGGATCGTATTGATTTCGCCCGTCGAAGATGGCGGGGGTCTTCATCATCCGCTTGATCGCGCCGAAGTCGGGGTGTCGAAAGGGCTTCCACTCAGTGACCAGCGCCAGAGCGTCAGCTCCCTCAAGGGCAGCGTATTGGTGCTCCACCAGGACCAGCTTTTTGTCGTCGAACCAGTCTTCTGGGAGGTCGCGGCGGGCGGTGTCCATGGCCACCGGATCGTAGGCCTGAACCCGGGCCCCGGCCCCGATGAGCTTGTGCAATAGATTCACCGAAGAGGCCTCCCGCATATCGTCGGTGCCGGGCTTAAAGGCTAGCCCCCACAGCGCGAAGGTCTTTCCGTCCAAATCTCCGTCGAAATAGCGCTCAATTTTCTCACCGAGCACCTCTTTCTGGCGAGCGTTTCGGGCCTGCACGGAGTTGAGGACTGCCGGCTCAAAGCCGCAATCCTCGGCCATATGAACCAGGGCTCGCACGTCCTTTGGAAAGCAGGACCCGCCGTATCCGCAGCCCGGATAGATAAAGGAGTAGCCGATCCGGGAGTCCGATCCGATTCCGAGGCGCACATTTTCAACGTCCACGCTCAATTTTTCGCAGAGATTGGCGACCTCATTCATAAAAGAGATCTTGGTCGCCAGCATGGCGTTGGCCGTATATTTGGTCATCTCGGCGTCGCGCACCCCCATATAGATGACCCGCTGGTGATTGCGATTGAAGGGGCCGTAGAGCTCTTCCATCAACTCGCGGGCCCGCTCGGAGTCGGTGCCCACCACGATGCGGTCGGGCTTTAAGAAGTCGTTGACCGCAGCCCCCTCTTTTAAGAATTCGGGGTTGGAGACCACGTCGACCTTTATCTCGAGGCCTCGGGCGTCCAACTTCTTTTGGATCGCCTCCGAGACCCGACCGGCGGTGCCCACGGGGACCGTCGATTTATCGACCACTACTGCGTCCCCTTCGACGAGATCGCCGATCTGAGAGGCCACATTCAACACGTGGCGCAAGTCGGCGGAGCCATCTTCATCGGGAGGGGTACCCACAGCGATAAAAAAGACCGAAGTGCCGGTCACCGCTTCCGCCAGGGAAGTGGTAAAATCAAGGCGTCTCTCGGAGACGTTTCGCTCCACCAATTCCTCGAGGCCGGGCTCAAAGATTGGAATCTCGCCCCGGTTTAAGCCGGCGATCTTTTCCTCGTCGATATCAACGCAGGTGACGTGATTGCCCATCTCCGCAAAGCAAGCGCCGGTGACGAGTCCGACATAGCCGGTTCCAATAACGGTGAGTTTCATGATGACTCCTGACAAGATTGCATAATTGTTCCGAGCGCAGAATGGACACACCCGATGGGCTTGGTTCTAGTGGTTTTGCATCACCCTTGCAACAGGGTAGGTCCTCGCAACGATCACCGTCACCTCGAGATACGCAGCATCTGCTCATCCACCGCCGGGTCCTCGAAGTCTTCGGTGGAATAGCCCGGAATCAGATGTCCCAGAATCCGTCGCACCTGCCAGTTTTCGTAGGCCTCGGCGGCCTGGATGAGGGCAAAAAAGAGGGTGTCGAATTCCGCCGGGGGATTGGCCGGGCTCTGTCCCACAAAGATCTTGGGATGAGCGGTGCGATCGACGCTCTCCTGCGCCAGGGTGAGCTCCTCATAGAGCTTCTCCCCCGGGCGCACCCCGCTGTAGACGATGGCGATCTCCTCCTCGGTCATCCCGGAGAGGCGAATCATATCGCGAGCCAGATCGGCGATGCGAACCGGCGAGCCCATATCCAGAATAAAGAGGGTATCGTCGGTGTCGAAGGCGGCGGCCTGCAAGACCAGTTGCACCGCCTCGGGAATGGTCATAAAATATCGGGTCATCTCGGGATGGGTCACGGTGACCGGGCCTCCCTTTCGGATCTGCTCTCGAAAGATGGGCACCACCGACCCGTTGGAGCCCAGCACATTGCCAAAGCGGACCGCGCAAAATCGAGTCCGGGGCTCTCGAGCCTGAAGCCGGTGCAGATAAAGCTCGGTGATCCGCTTGGTGGCCCCCATAACACTTGTGGGATTGACTGCTTTATCGGTGGAGATAAGCACGAAGGTCTGCACCCCGAACCGAGCGCTCAAGTCGGCCACCACCCGGGTGCCACCGACATTATTTTTGACGGCCTCCGAGGGATTGGCCTCCATCATGGGCACATGCTTATAAGCCGCCGCGTGGAGGACGACCTCCGGCTTAAAGCGGGCGAAGATATCCTCCATGCGTCTTGCGTCGGCCACATCCCCGATGACAGGCGAGATCTTGGCGGCCTGACGGGGACGAAGCTCCCGGTGAATATCAAAGAGCGGGGTCTCAGCGCAGTCCACCATGACCAGGCGGGTCGGAGAGAAGCGCGCGATCTGACGACATAGCTCCGAGCCGATCGAGCCCCCCGCTCCGGTGACCAGGACCACTCGGTCCTCCAAAAAATGCCCCAGCGCTTTGATATCCAACTCCACAGCCTCTCGGCCCAGCAGATCGGTAATGGAAACCTCGCGAACCTGGCGAAGGGAGATCTCCCCGTCTAACACCGTCTCCATGGTGGGCAAGATTCGAGGTTGGATATCCATGGAAGTCGCCAGATCGACGACCCGGCGCACGTTCTCCTGCTCGTCGGGAGCAAGGGCGATGATGATCTCCTCCACCTGTCGCTCCTCCACCACCCGGGGCAACTCCGAGAGGGGTCCTTCTACGGGGATCCCGTGCAGCCTCAGTCCCTTTTTGTAGGGATCGTCATCGAGAAATGCCACCGGGTGATAGCGCAATTTTTCGGCCCGGGTGATCTCGCGGACCAATAAGTCCCCCAGGTCCCCGGCCCCGACGATGAGCAAATTTCTGGGTCGATGGGCCGATGCTCCCGCGGCCATCGCCTCTCGAACCAGGCGCAACCCCCCGCGAGCGCCGGCCAGAAATACCAGACTCATCGTAAAATCGAGCAGATAAATCGACCGCGGAAAGACCTCGGGACTCACCAGCAGGGTGTTGACCGCCATAAAAACCAGCGATGACACCGCCAGCGCATGAGCGAGGCCGATGACGTCGTAGAGGCTGACGTATTTCCACCACCCCTGAAACATCTTCA
>SKNI01000542.1 GCA_007120615.1 Myxococcales bacterium
CCATCAATTCCGGTCCCATGACGCCTTCGGGGAATCCCGGATAATTTTCCACGTCCGTGGTGATCGTGAGCTGCCCGCCAGGCTGGGGACCTTCGAAAAGGACGGGCTCCAAATTGGCGCGGGCGGTGTAGAGGGCGGCAGTCAATCCGGCAGGTCCGGAGCCCATAATCGTAACGTCGTATAATTCTTTCTTTAACTCAGGCATGCTCAATTCTCCGTATAGCGGGGGGTAATAACTACATCGGTGTATTCGATGTCATGGGGCGGGTCGAGGTTTCAAGCTCAATGAATCTCTTGGTCTTCTTGATCGGGGGAAAATCGCCAGGTGGAGAGGATTATATCCATCTCCGAGATCAGCGTTGATTCGTTGTCCATCTCTGTGAAGGCGATGATTTGAAAGCCAACATCGCCTCGAATCACGTAGGAGGTGATATAGCGGATGTTGCGATCATTTAAAGTTCCATTTGCAAAAACGGTGACTCCCGACTGGCCGTCGAGTTCAATAGGGCCCTGGCGGGCGATGACAAAGTCTTCCACCGAGCCGTCCAGGGTCTGGAGGGCGGTGCGCTTGAATTCAAAGACATCGGGGCGGGGGAAGGTGGGTAATTCCTGAGGGATCACCATAAAAAAGTAGGTGTCGTCGCGGCTGGCTGCAATATCGGCGTGGGGATTGACTGAACCCCTGGGCTCGCTCTGCCAATGTCCCGGCAAAACCACCGAAAAGTCGGCATCTTCACTGGTAAAGAGCCAGGGGTCGGGCTCTTTCTCTTGAGAGTCGCAACCATCGCAGGCGGTTGCAGCGAAGAGGAGCACGAGGATCGCAAGGGCAAGCGCGCTATGTGGGATCGTTACTGAAGTCATCGCTGAACTGGCAAAGGGGAGGAGATAGTCAGAGATCGAAACCGTCGTTGAAATTGATCAGGGAGCGATACTATTTCATCGGCAGTGCGATGTGTAAACCGGAAGGCGTTGGAGGTGGGAAGGGGATCGAGCTGAAGAGATGGTTTGTCGAGGAGACGACAACGATGCGAACGGGCCGCTGCTTGCGGCCGTCGCATCGTTGTCGTCAGTGGTGGCACCGATCAGATATCGAAGTAAAGAGAGAACTCCAGCGGAGTGGGACGAAGCTGGGTGGGTGCGATCTCGTTCTCCATCTTAAAGTCGATCCAGGTCTCGATTACGTCTTCGGTGAAGACATCGCCCTTGAGAAGGAATTCGTGATCTTCGGCGAGGCAAACCAGAGCCTCTTCAAGATTCGCGGGGGCGCTGGGGACCTGGGCGAGCTGCTCGGGGGGCAGGTTGTAGATGTCCTTGTCCAGGGGAGAGCCCGGATCGATCTGGCGCTCGATCCCGTCGAGTCCGGCCATGAGCATGGCGGCGAAGGCCAGATATCCGTTGGCCGACGGGTCCGGAGTACGAAACTCCATTCGACGAGCCGCGGGGCTGGAGGCGTAGGTCGGGATTCGGACGGCGGCCGATCGGTTGCGGCTGGAATAGGCCAGCTTGACGGGAGCCTCATAGCCGGGGACCAGACGCTTAAACGAATTGGTCGTGGGGTTGGTGAAGGCTATGATGGAGCGGGCGTGCTGCAGGATCCCGCCGATGAAATGCAGGGCCATCTGGCTGAGTCCGGCGTACTCTTCGCCGGCGAAGAGAGGCTGCTTGCCTTTCCACAGACTCATATGGGTGTGCATTCCGGAGCCGTTATCGCCGTAGAGGGGCTTGGGCATAAAGGTTACGGTCTTGCCGTGGCGCCGGGCTACGTTTTTGACGATATATTTGAACCACTGCAATTGGTCAGCCATCTCCAGGAGGGTGTCGAATTTGATGCCGATCTCGCCCTGGCCCCCACTGGCTACCTCATGGTGGTGGACATCGACGGGGATGCCCGCTTCTTCGAGGACCAGAGACATCTCGGTCCGCAGGTCGTGATGGCTGTCATGGGGAGGGACGGGGAAATATCCGCCTTTATGGCCCGGCTTATAACCGAGGTTTGGATGCTCTCGGCGATTGGTGTTCCAGGCGCCTTCTACGGAGTCGAGCTCATAGGAGGAAGCGTGGGATTGCATATTGTAGCGAATCTCATCGAAGACGAAGAACTCCGCCTCGGGGCCGAAATAGGCAGTGTCGGCGATGCCCGTTTGCTGCAGGTATTGCTCCGCTTTTTGAGCGATGTAGCGGGGATCCCGGGAGTAGGGCTGACCGGTGATGGGATCGAAGATATTACAGATGAAGCTGACGGTGGGGTGCTGCGGGAAGGGATCCATGCGGGCGGTGCTAAAGTCAGGGCGGACCTGCATATCCGAGGCATGAATGGGCTGCCATCCGCGAAGCGAACTTCCGTCAAAACCGAGGCCCTCGTCGAAGAGGTCGGCGTCGAGACGGTGTGTCGGAATCGTCAGGTGCTGCCAGGTACCCAAAAAGTCGAGAAATTTCAGATCGACCATCACCGCTTCGTTCTCGCGGGCGTACTCGATGGCATCCTGAATGGAATTGAGGGATTTTTCAGTCATTGCAAGGTCTCCGGGGTAAAAACGGGTGGATGGAACGGGCTACTGGTTAGCAAGACCAGGACGTGGTCATGAAAGTGCATCGGGGCCGGTTTCTCCGGTCCGAATTCGCACGGCTTCGTCCACAGGAAGGACAAATATCTTTCCGTCGCCCACATGACCGGTGCGGGCGGCGTCGGTGATGGTTTCAATTGTGGGGTGAACCAGATCATCGGGGACGACGATCTCCAACTTCACTCGCGGCACGAAGTCCACGATATACTCGGCGCCGGGATAGACGGGAGCTTTTCCTCCGCCGCGGCCGAAGCCTTTGACATCGGAGACGGTCATACCGTGAATCCCGATTTCATCGAGGCGGTCTTTGACGTCGTCGAGCTTAAACGGCTTGATGATGGCTTCAATTTTTTTCATCTACGTTTCAACCAGGGTGGGAAACGATTGCCTGCGAACCTTCAAAGGACAAAGCTATAAACAACCTGAGGTATTATTTCCACAATCATTGATAAAATATTTTAGACAAAAGAGTCCAGATGAAGGCTCTATAAGGGCTTCAGTAATGGCCTGGGACGTCTGACGCGCCGCGTCATCAGGGGGGGAGGTAGGATTCTGGGATGTCAAAAACGCGGGGAGAAAAGAAAGCATAATTTTTTTCCAAGGATTTGCAGTGCTGCGATTCGATCAACTTGTCAAATTGATCGACAAATGGGGGAGGCTTTCAGAGTGAGGCACTGGAAAATCTGCGATCGGTGAGCAGATTGTCCTCCAAATCCGGTGTTATCAAAAAGAGGTTCAGCCCATGTCAGCAGAGTTATTAGAAGATGCCCGACGGGCATTGGACGAAGCGTCGAAATTTGTCGATCTGAGCGAAGATGCGGTGGAGCAATTGAAACGCCCGGAGTTGAGCGTGAAGGTGTCGGTGCCTGTGCGAATGGATTCCGGAGAGCTCACCACCTTTGCCGGCTATCGGGTGCGGTATAATACGGCGATGGGCCCCGGCAAGGGCGGGATTCGCTACCACTCTGAGGTGGATATCGATCATCTGCAGACGTTGGCGTTCTGGATGACCTTTAAATGCGCCCTGATGAATCTGCCCTACGGCGGAGCCAAGGGGGGAGTGCAGGTCGATCCGAAAAGATTGTCGCGCCTGGAATTGGAGCGTCTCAGCCGCGCCTATATCAATAAGGTGGCCGATTTTATCGGGCCCGACCGCGATATCCCGGCGCCCGATATGTACACCAACGAGATCATTATGGGGTGGATGGCCGATCAGTTTAGCACCATCAAGCGATCCTTTGTTCCGGGTGTCATCACGGGCAAGCCGGTAGCTCTGGGGGGCTCTGTGCTTCGGGATCGGGCGACGGCAACGGGGGCTTATGTCGTGATCGATGAGATGCTGCGGGCCCGGGAGAGGCGGCCGGAGGATACGACGGTGGCGATTCAGGGGTTTGGAAATGCGGGGGCGGAGTTGGCCGAACAACTCCAGAACGGGGGCTATCAGGTGGTCGCCGTCAGTGATTCAAAGGGGGCCGTATACTCCGCTCAGGGGCTCGATATTAAGACCCTGCGAGACTTCAAAGAGAAAAATTCCTCCGATGGGGTATATCACGCCTATCAATTGACCGACTGTGAGGACAAGAACTTCGAGCAGATCTCCAACCAGGAGTTATTGACGCTGGACGTGGATCTTTTGGCCCCGGCGGCTCTGGAAAATCAGATCACCGAGGAGAATGCCGAAGAGGTTCGGGCCGAGATGATTTTCGAGGTGGCCAACGGCCCGGTGACGGCCTCGGCCAGCGAAATACTGGCCGGTCAGGGGGTGGAGATCGTGCCCGGTATTCTGGTAAACGCCGGAGGGGTAACGGTGAGCTATTTTGAGTGGGTCCAGAATCGGCGTGGTGAGCGATGGGAGGAATCTCAGGTGCGAGAACGGCTGGACAAGAAGATGCGCCGCGCCGTCTCCGAAGTAGAAGAGGTGGCCCAGAAGGAAGACATCTCGCTCACCACAGCCGCCTACGTGGTCGCCCTTCGACGGATCAACGCGACCATCGAAGCCCATGGTACGGTCGACTATTATCAGAGCTGATCTAAACCACGATTCTTCTATTCTTCGATCCACTGCAAGTGGGCATCGGCTTGGATGCGAGAGATTAATTCGTCGTAGAGGGTGCGATTTCGCCCGCCGTGGATCTGGATGAGATCTCCGTCGTCGTCGGTTGCGGCGCCGTCGAAGCCAAGTCCGTCGAATAAGTCCGCCGGCCAGGAGAGGACAATCGTCAACTCTTGCTCCTCCGGTTCGTAGCGACCGACGTCATAGCGGATCGGTGCTTCTAAAGGAGAGTTCCTGAGGTTCAGGGAGACCTCCAGACGGCGGCCATCGTTGAGTGTGCCCGACAGATTCAAACGCTCGATCAGGACCTCGACTTCGGTGATCTGGGTCTGCTCGACGATCTTGAGGCGCTCCTCGATTCGAGTGGTGAGGTCAAAGTCAGATTGTATCTGGCGGGTAACGATCGCGGTCGGCCCGGAGGCAGCGCCGCCGGTTCCGGCGATGATATCCTCGTAATCTACCAGGGAGCCGTCGTCGGCGTGACAATGGCCATTGTGGCACAGCGAATACCCCGGCGGAGGATCGGAGGGGTCAAAGTCGGGGACCCCTCCGGCGCTCTCTCCGGGCACCAGAAGCCGAATGCTTTCTACGATCGCGCTCTGGGAATCCAGAGAAACCTCAGCCGACGGTGGCACCGACTCGATCGTGAGATCCGTGTTGACCCATCCCCAGGGATTGCCGTCATCAAAGGCGCAACTCGAGAAGAATGCGATTCCCAAAAAAACGGTGATGATGTTGAAAACTCTTGTGGATTTCACGGGCTTTCCTGTTCGGTTTTTGCGGCGCTGTTGAGGCTAATTGTTGAGGCTAATTGTTGAGGCTAATTGCTGAGGCTAATTGCTGAGGCAATGAGTCAATATCGATGGGCGCCATGGGCACCGGCGACCAATTCAAGCTGCAAAAAGGCCATATGAACCAGATTATCCAATTCGGTTCGGTAGGGCATAAAGTCGGCGTTATATTCGAGGCGAATTCGAGAGAAGTGAGAGGGGTAGTAGCTGATACTGGCCGCCACCCGCTGTCGGTCCTGGTCCCATTGGGGGTCCAGATAATCGTCGTCGATGCCGGCGACGTATTCGTAGCGAGTGGCGAATCGCCAGAAGAGGTTCGGGCTATAATAAAGTTCCGAATAGCCGCCCCAGTCCTGCAGAACGGTGCCAGCCGCTTCATCCACCGAGCCCGGAGCCTGCCGCCGGCGCAGAAGAAATTCATTTTGCCAGCCCACTTCCCGATATCCTCCGGAGACCGATGGGTTCCACTTCAATAGAAGATCGGCGCCGAAGATATCGCTGCGATTGTCCCGGCCGGTGCTATTGGGACCGTTGGCGGCGCTCAGGCCCAGCAGGGTACC
>SKNI01000743.1 GCA_007120615.1 Myxococcales bacterium
GCCTCGCAGCCAACCGGCAGCGCAACGGCGCGGCCGCGAGATCGTGGCCGAGATTCTGCATCGACGAGGAGTTACTCACTTCTGCTGGCGCCCCGTACCGATTCGACCCGAGATTTTGGGCGTCAAAGCGGCGGCCACCCGTCCCCATATCGAACATCTTATCGTGGGTTTTGACGAGGACGCCGATCGCCTCATCGCCGACCGCATCCTCTACGCCGCCCGACGAGAATTCGAAGCCCGCTCCCGGGCCGAGAATATCGACGCCTATGTGGCTTCGATGTCGGCCCGCACCATCGTCTACAAAGGCCTGATGATGGCCGACTCGGTCCCCGCTTTCTATCCGGACCTCGAGGAGGGCTGGGAGACCAACTTTGCCATCTTCCACCAGCGTTTCTCCACCAATACCTTCCCCTCCTGGCAGCTCGCTCAGCCCTTTCGAATGCTCGGGCATAACGGCGAGATCAACACTATTTTAGGGAACGCCAACGGAACCCGAGTTCGGGAAGATGACCTCCAATCGGAGCATTGGAACGGAGATCTCAACTATATTCGGCCCGTATTGCAGGACGGCGGAAGTGACTCCGCTCTCCTCGATAACGTGGCGGAATTGTTGACCCTCTCCGGGCGGGAGTTGACCCATGTGATGCCCATGCTCATTCCGGAGGCCTGGGAGCAGAACTCCAAGATGAGCGATGCTGTCAAAGCCTTCTTTGAGTATCACTCCTGCATCAACGAGCCCTGGGACGGCCCGGCCGCCGTGGTCTACGGTGACGGCGACCTCGTCGGCGCCCACCTGGATCGAAATGGCCTCCGACCGCTTCGCTATCAGCGCACCGATGACGGCGTGATCTGCGCCGGATCTGAGGTCGGCGTAATGAATATCACGCCGTCCAAAATCGTGGAGCGGGGACGCCTGGGCCCCGGCCAGATGTTGGCCGTCGATCTTCAGAACGGCCGAGTATTAACCGGCGATATCATCAAAGAGGACCTCGCAAGCCGGGCCCCCTACCGAGAGTGGCTCGACGAGCATATCGTCCACATCAAGCACGACCCCCACGTCGCCGGCGCCGCCCCTACCCTGGGCGATGATCCGGAGGATTTTTTGCGCCGACAACTGGCCTTTGGCTATAGCCGCGAAGAGATCAAATTCCTCTTCGATCCCATGACCCAGAGTGGCAAAGAGCCCATCAGCTCCATGGGCAACGACACGCCGATCTCGGTGCTCTCCCGGATGCCCCGGCTTCTGGCCACCTACTTCAAACAGCGCTTCGCTCAGGTGACCAACCCCCCCATCGATCCGATCCGCGAAAAAGCCGTAATGTCGCTCTCCGTGCACCTCGGAAAACGCCGAAACTGGCTCGCTGAGATCCCGAAACACGCCCGAAAAATCGAGCTCGCCGGCCCCGTACTGACCGACGCTGAGATGCAGCGCGTTCGCGAGGAGGTCCGCGATGAGTTTCGAGCCCGAATCGACTGTACGTTCCCCGTGGTCCAAGGCGCCGCCGGACTCAAGTCCCACCTTCAGAAGCTAAATCAACAGGCCGAAGATGCCGTAGATGACGGCTGCGAAATTCTCATCTTAAGCGATAAAAAGATCGACGCCGATCACGCCCCGATCCCCATTCTTATGGCTCTGGGCTCCATCTCCACCCATCTCTTGAGCGTAGGAAAACGCCTCCACACCAGCATCGTCGTCGAGAGTGGCGAGCCTCGCGACGTCCATCATATGGCCACGCTTATCGGCTATGGTGCCAGCGCCGTCTATCCCTATCTGGCCCTGGAGACCATCACCCGCGAGTGTGCCGAAGACACCGAAAAGATCGAGCGCCACGTCGATAATTTCATCACCGCTCTCGACGCCGGATTGCTCAAGATCATGTCCAAGATGGGCATCAGCGTTCTGGGAAGCTACCGGGGCGCTCAGATCTTCGAAGTGGTGGGCCTCTCCAAAGAGCTCATCGATGACTGCTTCCCCAATACCCCGTCTCCCCTTGGCGGCGTGGGCTATGAAGATCTGGCCGCAGAAGCGTTGCAGCGACATCTTCGCGCCTTCGGCCCGGAGCAGCCCTCCAGGCTCCAAGACCTGGGCTATTTCCGCTACCGACGAGGCGGTGAATCCCACGCCTGGGGCCCGAAATTATTGGGCGCCATGAATAAGTTCCGAAAGGGCAAAGAGGGCGCCTACGAGAAATTTTCTCAGGCCAGCCGCGCCGAGTCGCCCCTTCATCTTCGAGATTTACTGGAGTTTGAGCCTCTGGCAGATCCCATTCCCCTCTCCGAGGTAGAGTCTCGAGAGGAGATCCGACGCCGGTTTACCACAGCCGCCATGTCCCTTGGATCTCTGTCGCCCGAAGCCCACGAAGCTCTGGCCATCGCCATGAACCGCATCGGTGGTAAGAGCAATACCGGCGAAGGGGGCGAAGACCCGGCGCGCTACGTGATTCGGGAAAACGGCGATAACGCCGAGGCCATGATCAAGCAGGTCGCCTCCGGTCGATTCGGCGTCAACGCCCACTATCTCTCCCGAGCCCGAGAGCTCGAGATCAAGATGGCCCAGGGCTCAAAGCCCGGCGAGGGCGGCCAGCTGCCCGGTCATAAAGTGACCCCTTATATCGCCTATCTGCGACACGCCACCCCCGGTGTGCCGTTGATTTCACCGCCGCCCCACCACGATATCTACTCCATCGAGGATCTGGCGCAGTTGATCTACGACTTAAAAGTGGTCAACCCGGCGGCCGATATCTGCGTGAAATTGGTGAGCGAGTCCGGAGTGGGCACCATCGCCGCCGGGGTCGCCAAAGCCCACGCCGATGTCATCCTCATCAGCGGCCACGACGGTGGGACCGGAGCCTCCCCGCTCAGTTCCATCAAGAACGCCGGAAATACCTGGGAGATCGGCCTCGCCGAAACCCAGCAGGTGCTTCGCAAAAACGGCCTCCGAGAGCGCGTTCGACTCCGGGTCGATGGCGGCATGAAGACCGGCCGCGATATCGTGGTCGCCGCCATTCTCGGAGCGGAGGAGTTCAACTTCGGCACCGCCGCACTTATCGCCCTTGGCTGTCGATATGTCCGCCAATGCCATCTGGACACCTGCCCCGTGGGCATTGCTACTCAGCGCGAGGATTTGCGCGCCAAATACGAAGGCGACCCCACCAATGTGGTGGCCTATTTTGACTCCGTCGCCGATGAGATTCGCCAGATCCTGGCCTCCCTCGGCGCTCGCTCTCTTCAAGAGGTCATCGGCCAGACCCAGGCCTTAAAAGCCGCCCCCGTGGACGACCACCCCAAGGCCGCGCTCCTGGATCTACAACCGCTTCTGGCCCCGCCGCTTCCCCGCCACGGCGCCACTTTTTGCACCTGGCCCCATAATATCCGGCCCGTCTGCGACTTAAACGATCGACTCGTCGACGATACGGCGGCCAGCCTGGCCAGCGGAGAACGCTTCGAGGGTCGATATTTGATCGGAAACGGCGACCGAACTACGGGAGCACGTCTGGCCGGCGCCATCGCCCGTCGTCACGGAAAAGAAGGACTCCCCGACGACTCCATTCGCCTCTACTTTGAAGGGGTCGCCGGACAGAGCTTCGGAGCCTTCGCAACCTCGGGGATGACCTTGATCCTCGACGGCGAAGCCAATGATTACGTCGGAAAGGGCTTAAGCGGCGGACGCCTCGTGATCCGACATCCCTTCCCCGCTGACTCCTCCTACCGCGGTGATATCCTGGTCGGAAATACCGTTCTCTACGGCGCTACCGGCGGAGAATTCTACGTCTCCGGACAGGGCGGCGAGCGTTTTGCAGTCAGAAATAGCGGCACTCTGGCGGTGGTGGAAGGCGTAGGTGATCATGGCTGCGAATATATGACCTCCGGCACCGTAGTGGTCCTCGGAAAAACCGGCACCAACTTCGGAGCCGGAATGACCGGCGGACAGGCCTTTGTCTACGACCCCCAGGGGCACTTCCCCCGCAATCATCACCCCGATTTCATCGTACTCGAGCGCCTTACCCCTGACACCGAAGCCGATGTGCTCAAAAATCATATCGAGAGTCACGTCCGCTGGACCGACAGTCGTCTGGGACGGAGCCTTCTGGACAACTGGGAGGCCTCCCGTGGAGCCTTCTGGAAGGTCACCCCCCGAGCACTGCTCGAACTCTCTACCACCACAGAATCCGAAGCCCCGGATCTGCCCCTGGACGCCACCAGCCCCACATCGTCTCGATCCTAAACTCCCGGTGGGATGTCATTTTCGCGTTTCGGACTTATGTTTTTTTCCCATCCTTTATTCGTTTACTAGTCGATCGCGACCGAAACGCGCCGGGGGGAAACCATGGGCCAGAGAGCTCCGAGAAGAACGGGCTTTCTCATCACGAATATGAGCGGAGGCGGCGCCGAGCGAGTGGTCTCCAACCTCGTCCACGCCATGCCCGAGCGCCGACCACTTCTCTTCTTATTCGAAGACGAAATCGTCTATCCTTTCGACGGTGAGATCCAAACCCTGGACGCGCCGCTCACCAATCAGAGCGCCAGCCTCTTTAAGATGGTCCGAGGGCTCATTCGCCTGAGCCGCATCAAGAGCGCTTCTCCTCTGGATACCTGTGTCAGCTTTCTGACCTGGCCCAATATCTTTAATATCCTCACCCGCCGCGATGAACGAGTCATCATCAGCGTGCGAAACAACCCGACGCTCTCCATTCGCGGTAAGTCCTCGCCCATCATCAAACAACTCGTCCGCACGCTCTACCCCCGAGCCGACCACATCGTGGCCATCTCTCAGGACGTCCGACGGGACTTGATCGATCAATTTGGCATCGCCCCTTCCAAAATCACCACCATCTATAATCCGATCAACCTCGACTCGGTCTGCACCGACGCCCACCGCGCCCTTCCCGAGGAGCTTCACGATCTGGCGGACTATCCAACGGTCTTATCCATGGGCCGACTGACCCTCCAAAAAGGTCAGTGGCACCTCTTGCGAGCCTTTCGAGAGGTCAAAAATCACATCCCCAACGCCCGCCTTCTCCTTCTGGGCATCGGTCCCTACCAGAATTACCTCGCCAGATTGGCCCGCCAACTCGACCTCTCGGTCTGGCTCCACGAAAATCGTGGCGACTCTCGAGCCCTGGACCACGATGTGATCTTCTGGGGGTTCTCCTCCAATCCATTTGCGATCATGGCCGCCTCCCAGGTATTTGCCTTCACCTCCCTCTGGGAAGGACTGGGAAACGTGATCCTCGAATCCCTGGCCACCGGCCTGCCGGTCGTCTCCGCCGATTGTCCCTCCGGTCCCCGGGAGATCCTGGCTCCAGGCACTCTCACCGCCCGGCCGATCGTGGAGCCCGAGTGGGCCCCGTTCGGTGTGCTAATGCCGGTCTGCAATGGTCACCGCCCCCAGAATAAGACCACCCTCCTTGCCGAAGAAGAAATCTGGGCCAACGTCCTCACCCACCTCTTACAAGACCATGAGCTGCGTCAATCGTACTCTCGTCGAGGAAAACTCCGCGCTGCCGATTTTGCCCTCCACAAGATCGTATCAAACTGGCGCTCCCTCCTGGCGCTGGAGCCTCAGGGTACGATCCACTCCCCCTGAAATCGGCCATCTTTCCACACGAAGCGGGCCCGGTATTCTCCCTCCGGGTGAAGATGCTGCCAGATGATCTCATCGACCACGGTGCGCACCACCCCGAAGTTCTTGCGGGCTTCCTCCTCCTCGACCTCGAAGATGTCCATTCCCGATTCCGGCTTTGGGAGCACCGATGCCGGCTCCACCTTCTTAAAATAAAATACCAACTCATCGCCGGACTCCGACTCCCACATCTCATCGGCGATCTCATCATCTCGATGAACGGCGGCCTTTCCCTTAAATTGAAATTGCTGGTTGATGTTCTTATCCCACCCCATCCAGATCACCCGGGGGTTGGACTCGATTTCCTGAACCTTCTTGGCTCGCACATCGGTATGA
>SKNI01000263.1 GCA_007120615.1 Myxococcales bacterium
AACCCGGAGTTTGTGCTTTGTGAGGTCGGCGTCTGCCCGCTTTTCCTCTCTCCAGGTAGCGATGCTGGCTGTCGATCGGAAAAACGAACATCCATCCAACCTCACTTTGCCCAATTCTCCGATTTCGAAAGTAAATCTGGTTTAGTCCTGTCGCGAATCTGTATGAGGACGATATTCAATTGATAGTGAATAAATCGGGGAGTTGATCGTCTAATTGGATTGGAAGGGCGCAAGGTGAGGAATGATTCGCAGTGAATGCAAATTTTTGGGAACGCAATGATTTTAGGAAAAAAGAGATTCATCACTGTCGCAATCGCCTTCACGATCTTCATCACCATCGTCGGTCTGACACTCCTAGTTCTATATTCAAAACAGCACACCGGTTATCCAAAATCTTGTGATAGCCCGGCTGTGTCGGTCGTGACGGCAAAGGTGGCCATTGAGGCAGGAGCGGTGCTGAAGAAAGAAGATCTTTTGGTGAAAGACGTTCCGAAGCAATTTCTGCCGCACAATCCACTTCTCGCGTACGACCTTGAGATCTATCTGGGGCAGCCAGTGAATAGTTCAATTGCCGAAAAGAATATGATTTTGACCTCGGATTTTGCTGTGACACAGAGGAAGTTCGGCGTAGAAGATCTTCCCCCCGGTCAACTGGCGCTCAAAATCGAAGGCGAAGCCATCCAGTCAATGGCTGCTGGAGTCAGACCCAGAGATTATATCGACGTGATGGTCACCTTGACCGACGGGGAGCTTCTGGCCAACTCCTTCGGGGGCCAACGCCTCGACGGAGAACCCCACTCGATCGTGGCTCTGCAGCGCGTCCTGGTGGTGGACGTGGAAGACGATGAGTCCGCGCGAAGCATCACTCTTTCAGTGAATAGTGACGAGGCCGAAAGGCTCGCCATTTGGCAGAACAAAACCGAGTTGAATATTTTGGCCCGGGACGCCGAAGACGAAGAATACACCGACATCAAGTTGGTGGGATTGAAAGAAGCCATCGATGACATCGATATTACCAATCGAATCCGCCACGAACGAAATCTGACGGCCGTCGAGGGCGGATTGGCCATGGAGATTCCCGAGGCCAGCATCGGCTCTCTTCCCTCCAATCTGGAGGCCGGGAGCCGCATTGACGTATTGGGCTTCGTCGAGCCCGGGAAGGTGGCCATGGAGTGGTTCGAGGAAGCTAGCGCCCTGACTCTTCTTCAGAACGTTGAGGTGCGCGCCGCAGGTGAGTCCATCACGGTGCTTGTGACCCATGACGAGGCGCACCTGCTCAGCCTGCTGCAAGTAGCTACTACGTTTTATATTCTGGCCCGACATCCAGAATATAATGACTCCGTTCCTGTCCAGCGATGGACCATCGAAGATTCATTGGAGGATCTAGATATAGTCCACGAAATGCGTCGGGAACGCTCGGAGCGGCCGGCCCCGATCTACTGCGATTCCGGCTATTCCTATGATTCGAAGCAGCATCGATGCGTGTCGGAAAGCGAGTTGGCCCTCCCTCCGTGCCATTGATGAGAGAATATCATTCTCGCGGTGACCGAAAGTGATACCGAATTGCTGGCCATCACGCCGTCTGTGCCACCCAACCTCACCGGCTCACACATCGCCTACTTGCGATTGTTCTTTTCTGGCAGTGGCACCGTTTTTCGTAT
This sequence comes from Myxococcales bacterium, assembly GCA_007120615.1. Taxonomy (GTDB): domain Bacteria; phylum Myxococcota_A; class Bradymonadia; order Bradymonadales; family Bradymonadaceae; genus SKNI01. Next base: position 1,662 of record SKNI01000263.1, read on the forward strand.
GCGTCGGCGCGCTGGTGGCCGGTTGGAGAAATGATTCGTCCACCAGGCAAGGTCTATCGAGACGTTGAAAGATCTCGTAGAGACGACCTTCGATGGCCCGGATATTATCGCCGAATTCTTCGATCAGCAGATGGATCGCGTCGTCGTGAACCCGAGGGATCGGTCCCGGTCCCCGGCGGGATGCCTCGATGCGGGACTCGATGATGGAGGCGAGTTTTTCGGCACTGAGTCCCCGGAGCTCGACGGTCTCAAAGTGAAGACCGGCTCGTTGGTAGATGGAGTGAAGTTTTTTGTGGGTTCCCACCACATAGGAGCGCTGTGCTGTGAACGTCTTTCGGCGCTGCCGACGGGTCAGAAATTGAGCCTCATCGATAAAGACGACAGGGTGGTCGGGGATGGAGAATCTCTCCCGTTCTTCGGCGACCCGAAGAAACGGGGCCTGCGGAAAGTGGCGCCAGATTCCACGCATATGGGTCGTCTTTCCGCGGCCGGAGTGTCCGAAAAATTCAAAAACCTGACCCGGCTGGTGGAGGGCCTGTACAAAGCGATCCACGTCGACCACGGCCAGGCGTGCTCGCTCCTTCGCGGTCAATTGCCCGAATGGGTTTCGACGCAAATTTAGTTCTTCAAATGGGAGTTTCATAATTACCAGACGGCGTCCTCGGTTAACGGCGGGGCTTCACTCCAGTCGTCGTCATCGATGGCCTGTTCCTCCTCCCTCGCTCGTGGGTCGGCGGGCAAGACCTCCAGGGGACGGTATTGCTCCCAGTCCGGCCACCGGGCTATGTCGACGTGAAAAGCAATCGACCAGTTCAGGTCATTTTCGTCGGCATGAAAAGAGGGCGGTACGTCGTAGGGCAGCCGATACCGATGAGAAAAGTGGGCCGATTCGCCCTCCAATAACTCGCGGTCGACGCTGCCTTCAAAAGTGTGCGGAGGGTCGTCGTAGACGATATGGGTGTGGGTCGTCTTGTTGGTGCCGACTCCCGAGATGACCACCTCGGTGGCGACCAGTCGGGCTGTTATTTTATTGAGGTGAGCTCTGGATGCCGGTGGGATATCAATGAGGACTTCGACGATCCCTCCGGCGCGGAGGCGTTTCTGGGGGATCTGAACCTGGATCTCTCCGAGTTTGATGGTGGCCAGCCGATTCCGTAGGCCAAAATAGATGGTGACGGCGCCGACGGCGCTGAAGATCAGTGCCATGATCAGTCCCCCCACCGAGCTCTCGTCATCGAAAGCAAAATTCAGACAGGCGATGATCCCTACCAAAAAGAAAGCGAAACCGAAGATAACTGTACCCAGTTCGCCGGATTGTGCTACCTGAATCCGGTGCTCCAACGAGGCGTTGGAGGAGCACGTTGGGTCGCCGGTCAGATAGGGCTCGTAAGCGGTGTTCCATCCGGGTTCGACGAGAAAGTCGGCCTCCTCCCAGGGATCGAAGGACCAGGGAATGTTAGCGCGAGCAATGATGTACCAGTCCACGTTTAGGACATGGCCGTGGTAGCTGCAGGGACCGTTGGGGATGACAAATGAGAATGGGTAGCGGTGAACCCCTCCGGCGGTCCACTCTCCCTCGAAGATATTGTCCGTCGCGGTGGAGCCGGTGCTTTGATTTCCCCGACCATGGGTTCGCCACTGGCAGTCAACCTGCAGACCATTGCAGCGACAGTCTTTGTTGACGTCCACCGTGACGAATCCGGTGACTTCTTCGCCGGTTTTATAGCGCCGGGAGGGCTCGTCGAACTCGATCGTTAAATCGCATCGATTGATCATGGAAATGGGCCGTGCCCTCTCCTCTGCGGTCAACTCACCAAATCGCTTTCGATACAGGTATAGTTCTTCAACGAAGAGCTTTCACCAGACGGCGTCTTCGGTCAACTGCGAGGTTTGATTGCAGTTGGTCTCTTCGGCAGAAGATTCCGCATCCAGTGACACCCGATCCTCTCCGCGGGCGCATTTCAGTCCACTCGATCCGGAACAGTTGTAGTGTGAGGAAAGTTTGCGAGGCTGTCGTAGCCCAGGGCAGGTTCTTGAATTTCCCCAAATTCTTTGACCACCATTATGCAACGGGAAACGGTCTCTTGAAGTTTGAAGGGGGTCGATCCATCATGGCGCTTCGAAAACCCACAGGCCTTCAGATTGGCTGTGGATGAAAACTCCGAGGTATCGTCGTGCATAAAGTAGTAGCCGTGGCCAATCAAAAGGGAGGAGTGGGTAAGACTACGACCTCCGTAAACCTGGCAGCCTGTCTGGCGGGGGAAGACTGTCGAGTTCTGCTTCTGGACCTCGACCCCCAGGGAAATGCCACCAGTGGCGTGGGCATCGATCGCCACGAATGCACCACTTCTATCTACGACGGATTGGTGGGAACGACCCCTCTTCGCGATCTGGTGATGTCGACGGAAACAAAAGGGTTGGATCTGATCCCGAGCACCACCGATCTGGCAGGTGCGGAGGTAGAGCTGGTCGATCAGCCGGACCGCGAATTTCAGCTTCGCTACGCGTTGAGCGATTTTGAGGAGGAATATGACTTCATTCTGATGGATTGTCCGCCGTCGCTGGGGCTGTTGACGCTCAACGCGTTGGCGGCAGCCAATACGGTGCTAGTGCCCATTCAGACTGAATATTATGCCCTCGAAGGCCTGGGTCACCTCTTGCAGACGATTGAGTTGATCCACGAGCACCTCAACCCGGCCCTTACGCTGGAGGGGATCTTGTTGACCATGTATGACGGGCGGACCAATCTGAGCGAGCAGGTCGCCTCGGAGGTCTCCACTCATTTTGGAGAACTCGTATTTAATACGATCATTCCCCGAAATGTACGTCTGGGAGAGGCTCCCTCGTTCGGGATGCCGATTACGGCTTATGCCAAGAGCTCTCGGGGCGCGCGCTCGTATCAAGACTTTGCCCGCGAATTTCTGAAGCGAAATGGCCGTGTCGATCTTCCGGCCTCGGCCTGACCCTCTATCATTTCCCAGGATCCTCTCATGGGCAGCAATTTCGACGACGATCGATCCCGACGGCGCAAGGCCTTAGGAAAAGGTCTGGGGGCTCTAATCCCCAAGCAAGAAGCCGGCGAGGATAAGAAGCGCCAGTTTATCTACGTGGCGGTAGATCAGGTTCACGCCGCCCGTCGCCAGCCCCGGGTGGATTTTAACGACGCCCGCCTGACGGAGTTGGCCGAGAGCATTCGAGAGAGCGGTCTGATTCAGCCGCTGGTGGTACGCGAGAAACAGGGCCGCTATGAGCTTATCGCCGGAGAGCGGCGCCTGCGGGCCTCCCGGCTGGCGGGGCTGGAGAAAGTTCCCGTGGTCATCAAGGACGTCTCCGACACCGAAGCCTATACCCTGGCGCTGATCGAGAATATCCAGCGCGAGGACCTCAATCCGGTGGAAGAGGCGATGGCGTACCAGAAACTTCTGGAGGACTCCGGGGCCAGTCAGTCGGAGCTGGCAAAGGCCGTCGGAAAGTCCCGCTCGGCGCTGACCAACTCCGTTCGACTCCTCGATCTCCCCGACGAGATCCTCGATATGCTCGCCGGCGACGAGTTGACCTCCGGCCACGCCCGGGCTCTGGTCACGCTCTCGGCGGATGAGGCGATTGAGCTGGCCCAGAAGATCATTCTGGAGTCCTGGTCGGTTCGACAGACCGAAGAAGAGGTTCGAAAGATAAAATCCGGCGAACCCAGAAAGAATAAAAAGTCTACGCCTCGCTATCGAGATGATGCCCTGGTTCGGGATTTGACCGAGCGCCTCCAGCATAAACTGGGCACCAAAGTGAAGCTGAAAGACCGCGACGGAAAGGGGAAGATCGAGATCTTTTACGAGGATATCGATATTTTGCAGTCGGTCTTGGATCGGATCTTTGAGGAGTAATAGATTCGATGAGCGATCATCGAGGTCGGCCGACCGCGTTCCAGTGCGCCAACCCCGTGAACCGACCACAATCCAGTAGGCCAACCCATACATCTTAGTTAGCCCGCCGTTCAGGGCGTCCCTAATAGAAGGCGCTGCAAGCCACGAACCACGTTGTCTATCTCGACGCTCAGATGATCCAAAACCACCGGATATGACCTTGTGGGGTACTCCGGATCACTTTCTATTTAGATGGCATCCGGAAAAGGCGGACCGAGCAGAAACGAGGATATTTGAATGAGATTCGGATTTTGCGAATCCCGAGTCATAGCAACGCTATGTCGAGCGGTGAGCGAAATTCGAAGATCGTCAAATAGACCGTTTTCTGCAAAGGGAGCCATTTCCGGATGCCATCTATTTA
>SKNI01000558.1 GCA_007120615.1 Myxococcales bacterium
TACCGCACCGCCAACACTCCCGGCATCGGTCAAACCCGGGACCGCGGTGATATCGACTTAGAGGAAGCTCCCGCGCTTCAACAGCGCTGAGTTCTCCTTATGATTCCCGGCGGTTGGTTTCTAAAACTGTACCCGCCGCCGGGCGGCCGGCTTCTGCGTAATTTTCATCGGCAACGCGGTGAGAATCTTTAATCCTCCAGCGCAGGAGCCGGCTATTTCTTTTCTTGACGTTCTCCTGTGGGCTATTCACCATCAGCCTGTCGGCCCCCGGAGTACCTTCTATCTATGCAGCGCCCATAACCGAGAGCTCACCATGCCGTACCAATTCTCCAAGCTCCTACTCATGATGAGCTTTATCGGCCTGATGATCCTGGGCTGTTCCGACGATCCCGTTCCCCGCGATCCCGGCGACGGCCCGCCTCGAAATGCAAACCCCGGCTTCAGCAGTGGCGATGGCGATGGCGATGGCGATGGCGATGGCGATGGCGATGGCGATCACGACGCCGGCGACCACCGGGATGCCGACGAAGACGTCGCCCAATGCTCTCTGGACCCCCGAACTGCCCTCGACCCCTTTGTTCAACCCTGTTGTTTCACCGACTCCGATTGTCATCAAAGCGACGCCCCAAACTCCGAGTTGATGCGCTGCTATTCGGCAAATTGTGTGGCCGGTGGTGAAGGTGTGTGCAGGTTTCCCCCCGACGGAGCCAATGAATGCTGGACTCGCTTTGATTGTGCCCCGGGACAGCGCTGCCAAGACGCCTTCACCGGCACCTGCGAAGACCCCCAGCCTGAATTGGAATTTCCCGGAACCTGTGTCGACCAATAGTACAACGTTGTACTTCTAAGTGTCGTTCGTCCCGTCTCGCACCCGCCGATGAGTTCGGACCTTGGTTCGTTTGGCTTCTTGTTTGGGATCTTGTTTAGGCTCATTGGCGCTTAAGTCGTCATAGGTCAACGTCGGGCCCTCATACCAGGGCACTTCCGCCCGGGCGGCTCGCTCCAGATCGGCTATCACCTGGGCTCCCAGCAATACGATTACCGCCGCGACCTCCAGCGATAATAAGACGATGATCACCGTCGCCAGCGACCCGTATACCACGTTGACCAATGAGATCTGGGTGAAATACCACACCAGGAAATGACGCACGATCTCCCACAATACCGTCGCCGTTATTCCCCCTATCAATGCCCGACGAAGGGCGATCTTCTGCAGCGGCATCACCAGATAGAGGGCCGTAAATAAGAGCACCAACCCCACGACCCCCGAGATATAAAACGAGGCGCTCGTGGCCGCGTCGATGCTGATCTGCCAGCCTAAAAAGGGCACCGCAAATGCCTCTCGCGGAATCGCATCGAGCACCGAAGTGGCCGCGGTCACCATTACAATTCCCAGCCCCAGGGTGCAGATAAATACATAGGGTATCAGCGCCGAGACCCAGAACGATCTCTTCTCCTCTTCGGTGGGCATATCGAAGATGATCGCCATCGCATTCTCCAGGATGCGAAATGCAATGCTGCTAAAAAAGAGCAGCACGATAAGGCCGATAAGACCGATCACCTCGATCTGCTCCACAAACTCCGCCAGCACTTCTCCAAAGGCATCGGCCTGGCCCGGCACCACCAGCACCAATTCGGCCTGGATGGTGGTCAATAATTCTTCCTTGTCCTGAAAGACGGAGAAGACCATCAGGATCAGCGCCAGAAGCGGGATCATCGACAATAGCGTGTTATAGGCCGCCGCCCCCGCCAGAATCAGACCGTTATTGGTGCCGAAAAAGCGCAATAATACCCGGATACCAAACCGCACCACGTGTCCGGGAACACCAGGTAGCCCTCGGATCCAGAGCTTAATCGCCTCCCGATCCAGTCCGGTGTTCTCACCCACCGCAATCCCTGTGATTATGAGCCCTGACGTTCATTCTTTTCCCTGCTGCTTCCAATTTGTCCCTCGTCGGGAACACTCTCATATAGGCGCTATTCCATTATGCTGTCCACCGTCGGGCTGTCTTGGCGCACTGGAAAGTTTGGTCGCTCCACGACCCGAACCGACCACGTTCCAGTGCGCTGCCCCCTGTGAACCGACCGCGTTCCGGTAGGCCCACGCATAAATCTTAAATTGCCCAAATAGAAGGCGTTCCGGATTACCCCACGTCTTCCTTTCCGGTGGTTTCGGGTCCTCCGCACTTCGGGAGACAATTTGGGTGGCGGTTTGGAACGCCATCTAAACCAGAATTAAGATTTGGGCGCGGGCGTGCTGTGAGGTGGAGGGTTCGCGTCGAGACGATCGTTTTGACGTCGAACACCCAAAAACTGATCGACCGGTCAAAAGATACTTTTCCCGATTCCACCTCTATGCTACCTTCGGAGACATACAAATTAGAGCTTTCTGAAACCTGTTTGTGGAACCCAGCAGTTCTTCACCTGGAGCATTTTCCACGTAGTTTTGTACCCAGAGTAGAGACATGGACGTTCAACTACTTGAAGAACTCGAAAAACGAGAATTTTCCCCGGCTCGACGGATCTTTGTTCTCCAGGAGATCTTGCACCGCGCAAAGGCCTTCGGGCATCCGTCGGTAGCAAGCCGTATTGAACGCATCCTGCAACTGGACCGCCACAACGTTCGCAATCAATACCGCCGCCATCACCTCAACGTCGCCGCCAACGAGGATCCTCACCTCGACGAATTGGCCCGAGGTCGACAAGAAGCCCATCTGGCCTTTTTGGCCATCGTCCTCCACATTCAGGCCACCTGCCTGCCCACCACGGCTCGACAACTTCTGGAGCCCGCCCAGCAACAATGGAGGCGTCTTCAGGACTTCTCCACCCGCTCCGGGGACCACAAAGAAAGTCTTCGAGACTTCGGAGACATTTTTCAGCGCCCGGCTACCTGAGCATTGGCAATTTTCCCCTTGCCCAACCGCAAAAAGTCCTTACACTATCCCCGTAAGTTCACGAGGTTTTGAACACCTATTCCGACGTGTAGAATCCATGACCGCATTCCCGTCCCCAACCCCTGATTTTCTCTCGCGCTTCGAGTCGCAGCTCGAGTCCTCCCTCGACGACCCTCGCCATTCGGATCGAGAGCCCCGGGTGCTACTGGAGGCCTCCCGACACCTGGCGTTTGCCGGGGCCGCCAAACGAATGCGTCCCCTTCTGGTGGACTATTTCGGTGCCGCCCTCGACATCCCCGACCACCATCGACTGGCGATCGCCACGGCCGCTGAGTTGATCCATACAGCCAGTCTACTGCACGACGACGTGGTCGACGAAGGCACCCATCGACGGGGCCGGCCGACGGCCAATCGGCAATGGAATAACTCCGTCGCCGTCCTCGGCGGAGATCTTCTCTTGTGTATCGCCCTGGAACAACTCTATGACCTGCCCCGACAGGTCACCGTCGATGCGGTAACCCTGGTCGCCGAGATGACCCGGGCCGCCATGCTGGAGGTCGAAGCCCGAGACTCCGGGGGTTGGTCTTTGGCCGAATGGGAGGACATCGCCGACGGAAAAACCGGCTCTCTTCTCTCCTGGTGCGGCGTGGCACCGGCCATCAGCGCCGGACTTCCCGACGAAGCCCGCCGCTTCGGCCAGTGCGGGCGTCACCTGGGATTGGCCTTTCAAATCACCGATGACCTCCTCGATCTGATCGGAGAGAGCGCTCGAATCGGGAAAAATCGCTTCGCCGATCTTCATAATAAAAACCCCTCCTACCCCGTCGCTCTGGCTCGATCTCGAAGTTTGCCTCTTCGCACCGCCCTTGACGAATTATGGTCCAAAGAGATCCTATCTACTCAGGAACTGGAACCCATCGCCGCCTGGATCATTGAATTAGGCGTCCCGGCGTTGACCTTGGAGCGTATTGAAAGTCATCTCGACCTGGCCCTGGAGGCCCTCGGCGAATTCAGCACCACCGCCGGCGGTGCTCATATCGCGGGCTGGGCCGAACAGCTTCGGGCCATGGCGAGAAATTCTCTTGAGGGCATATGAAAGGCTATACCTACCGTACCGGCGACTCCGAACCATCGACTCATCTCCCCCTCTGGGAAGCGCTGGTCACCGATTCGGTAGGTGACGTGATTGAATTCTGGGGATTTAAGCGAAATCACGGGCGGGTCTGGGCCCTTCTTTATATCCGCCGAGAACCGATGAACGCTCGACAGATCCAGGAAGATCTGGAGCTCTCCAAAGGCGCGGTCTCCATGATCAGTCGAGATCTGGAGCAATGGAATGTGGTCAGTCGGGTCCGTCACCCGGGCAGCTCTGCCTGGCATTTCGTAGCCGAGGTCGACTTTATGGAGATGATCACCCATGTCCTCCAGGAGCGAGAGGGTGAGCTCATCCGCCGGGTCTCCACCGATCTCAAAGACGCCGAAAAGCTGGCCCGGGAATCGAAGGAGGTTGAACAGGAGACCTTAGACCGGATCAAGCGAATGCGAACCCTGGCCGGGCTGATGCAGCAGGCCCTGGACATCTTTATGAAGACCGCCCGCCTCGATGTCAGCGACACCCGCGATCTTCTGTAGGTTCTCAACCGGGGCCACTGGAAGTCTTCTGAGCTGCGCTCCGGGCCCCTCCGACCTCGCTTAAGCTCGGCCACCTCCCCGTCGGCCTGAACTGCGGCCGGCGGAGAGGATTGACGCGGGCTTATCTGACGATTTCGGTTGCTGATGACACGAAAACCGAACATGGTCCAGAGAACCAACGGTATTCCTCTCCGGCGCCTGTTTTCCAAGGCGCGGGGGAGGTGGCCGGGCTGTAGTTGAGCCCGGTCGGAGGGGCCCCAACGAAAACCAGAAGAGCACCAACCTGTCTCAATCTATTTCATCGCCGCCGCAAGAGCCCGAGCTACCACTTCCACCTCGGCATCTCCCGATTCGATGGCCACACATTCTCCGGCCTCAAATACACAGCATTGCCACTTCTCGGTAGCTGCCACCCATAATAATTCTACCTTAAATTTTTTAGTTCCCACTTCCACCAGCCCGTGGATTTCGGGGGACTCCCCATCCCAGCTTCCGCCGTAGCGACTTTTTAATATCTCCCGCATCTACTCGCTCCTCTGGCCTTATTGGCCGCGTCTTGACTACCTGATCTTCGGCTTAGGTTTGCGATCCCTTTCCCATCGATTGGATTCACGTTATGTGTGTCGGGAAGGAATTAACTACTTTGTTCTGTTGTACCGCTGTCTGAGAAGAATGACCACTTCTCATCAACTCCGACCTCGACCTGTGGACGAGAATTTATGGCATCCAACCTGACCCCTGACGAAGTCCAGGATACTAACGATCAACACCAGGCCCTCGATGCCGAGATGGACGCCGTCGAAGAACTCGCCGGCGCCCGCGACGCGATCGTAGAGCAGGTTCGAAAGCGAATCTACGGCCAGGATCAATTGATCGAACATATGCTGGTCGCCATCTTCGCCCGGGGCCACTCCCTGTTGATGGGAGTGCCCGGACTGGCGAAGACCTATCTTATCTCCACCCTCTCGGAGGTGTTGAATCTGGACTTCAACCGGATTCAATTCACCCCCGATCTGATGCCCGCCGATATTACGGGCACCGATATTCTGGAGGAAGATCAGGCCACGGGAAATCGCTATTTTAAATTTTTGGAAGGGCCGGTCTTCACAAACCTACTTCTGGCCGACGAGATCAACCGAACCCCTCCCAAGACCCAGGCTGCGCTTTTGCAATCGATGGCCGAGTACCGGGTCTCCGCCGGGGGAAAGACCTATGATCTGGATCTGCCCTTTCTGGTCTTCGCCACCCAGAACCCCATCGAGCAGGAGGGCACCTATCCTCTTCCGGAAGCTCAGCTGGACCGGTTTATGTTTCACCTCAAGGTGGACTATCCCGATCATGACGACGAAGTGCTGATCGTCAAAAATACGACCACCAA
>SKNI01000443.1 GCA_007120615.1 Myxococcales bacterium
GGGACGACGAAAAAGAGCAATTGGTCACCTTCCCCGATCCCAGGGAGACCGAGGGGTTGCCCTTTCGCCTGGGAGGAGAGGATATCTTATCGGGCTATCAATTGATCCATCCCGACGACCGCGATCGCCATCGAGAGATTCAATCCGAAGCCCTGAGAAATCAGCAGAGTTATGTCTCTGTCTATCGAATTCGTCATCAAAAAGAGGATGAGTGGGTCTGGGTCGAGGACTCGGCACAGGCCGTCGATACCGACGAGGGCGGAAATTATCTTCTGGGAGTGGTCCGAGACATTACGGCTCGCAAGATCGCGGAGGATGCTCTTCTGGAGGCAGACCGTCGAAAGGATCACTTTCTGGCCATTCTTTCCCACGAGTTGCGAAACCCCCTGGCCTCGATTCGAATGAGCCTGGATCTGCTCCAATATATCGAGCCGGGAAGCCAGGAGGACCTTGAAGCCCGTGAGATCATTGAGCGACAGTCCAACCAACTCACCCGCCTGGTCGACGACCTTCTGGACGTCACTCGAATCACTCGCGACAAGATCCGACTCCAGCGTCAACGCATCGACCTGCGAGATGTCACCACCGATACCGTCGAAGATCATCGAGCTCTCTTTGAGGATAAGGAGATCGAATTGAGGCTGGTCTCCAGTGAGGAGCCGGTCTGTGTCGACGGCGATCCCAATCGCCTGGCCCAGGTGATCGGAAATCTTCTGCAGAACGCCGTCAAATTTACCGACCCCGGGGGAATTACGGAGGTCCAAGTGGAAGCCGACCCCACTTCTCAGTGGGCCGAGGTTCGGGTGATCGACGATGGCGTGGGAATTGATGAAGAGTCGCTCTCCACGCTCTTTGAGCCCTTTTCTCAGGGCGACGCCTCTCTGGATCGAGCCGGCAGCGGTCTGGGTCTCGGCCTTGCGCTGGTAGAGGGGCTGATCGGCCTCCACGATGGCCAGGTCGCTGCGACCAGTGATGGCATAGGAGAGGGCTCCACATTTACCGTTCGACTTCCCTTAAGTGTTGACGAAGAATCGACGGTCTCCTCGGAGTCTTCTGAGGTAAAGAGCGACAGTCTGCGAATTCTGGTCATCGAGGATAATCCCGACGTCGCACAGACCTTGAGTATTATTTTGAAAGTAAAAGGCCACCAGGTTTCTCTGGCCCCCGATGGTCTGGAAGGCTTGAGAGTAGCGGCTGCCGAACACCCCGATGCAGTGGTCTGTGATATCGGCCTGCCCGGTCTCGACGGCTTCGGCGTTGCTCGAGCCATGCGAGAGGATGATGAATTGAAATCCATACCCTTGATCGCCCTCAGTGGCTACGCCACTCCCGAAGACGTTCAGGAGGCAAAAGCCGCCGGATTTGATCATCACCTGGCCAAACCGCCAGATATGGACAAATTACTGGAGCTTCTCTCCGGTGGACGAGAGCGTTGATATGACCAACGCGGGGGAAGTAGAGAGTAAAAATGAATTGAATCTATGACCGAACCGAGGAGAATTTTATGAGCAGCGATGCAGACGCGCGAATTACAACCGAGCGCCGAGACCACCTCTTTATCATCGGCCTCAACCGCCCCCAAAAGATGAACGCCTTTGACCGCCAGATGCTGCGGGAGCTCTCCGAGGCTTATACTGATTATGAGGAGGACGACCAGCTGTGGTGTGCCGTGGTCTTTCCGCACGGGGAGCACTCCACGACGGGGCTTGACCTGGCCGATGTGGGTCCGGCAGTGGCCCAGGGAGAGGAGTTATTTCCGAAGGGCAAGATCGATCCCTTCGGACTTCGCCTGCCCCGACGCTCCAAGCCGGTGGTTATGGCGGCCCGGGGGTGGTGTCTGACGATCGGGCTGGAGTTGATGCTGGCCAGTGATATTCGGCTGGCCGCCCCGGGGACGAAATTCGCCCAGATCGAGGTCAAGAGGGGCATCTTTCCTTTTGGCGGTGGGACCCTTCGGCTCCCCCAGGTCGCTGGATGGGGCGACGCGATGCGTTATCTATTGACCGGCGATGAATTCGAGGCCGACGAGGCACTTCGCATGGGTGTGATTCAGGAGGTCGTCGCCGCCGACGAGTTGGTCGACCGGGCCATCGAGCTGGGGCAACGGGTCGCCTCTCAGGCTCCGCTCGGCGTTCAGGCCACCCTGGAGACCGCTCGAATGGCGGTGGAAGAAGGACAGGAGAAAGCGGCCGCCTCGCTGCTGACCAAAGCCAGCGAGATCATGAGATCGGAAGACGCCATGGAAGGGATGCAGTCCTTTTTAGAGCGCCGGGAAGCCGATTTTAAGGGGCGCTGATTATCCGCCCTGTCGCAACATCTGGGCAAAGGCGTCGGGCAGGGGCGACTCTTCTACGGCTCGGGCTGCGGCTTCTACGTCGTAGCTGACCCGAATGAACTCCACCTCCACCTGCGGAGAGCCATCGTCGCCGGAGAGATCGATGTCCACCAGCGTCCAGCAGGCTCGGGGGTCGCTGTCTTTTGGCTTTCCCACCGAGCCTGTGTTGATGGCGTGACGGGTGCGCCCTTCGTCTTCATCGACGAGCACCCGATGGAAGGGTTTGTGAGTATGCCCAAAGGCCATCACGTCGGCATCGGCTCCTTTGATGATCCGCAAGAGACTCTTCTCCGGGCGGTCCTCAAAGAGATATTCGTTGATCTTTCTGGGGCTGCCGTGGACGAGAAGAATGGAGGTCTTGGCCTTCGGGCCCACCTGCAGTCGAATATGACGGGGAAGCTCTCGGAGCCACCGGCGATGGTCGGCGTGTATGACCTCGTTGGTATAGGCGATGGACTGATTGCCTCGCGCTTGATCCTCGTCGGTTTGATAGGCGCAGCCGCAGTCGTCGGAGTTTAAGCCCACTCCTTCGTCGTAATTTCCGGCGATGGTGGGGATATTTCGCCGTCGAATCAACTCCACCACTTCGTTGGGAAAGGGGGCATATCCCACCAGATCTCCCAGACAAAATACGTGGTCCGGCCGATGGGCATCGATGCTGGCCAGGACCGATTGCAGGGCTGGCAGGTTGGCGTGAATATCGCTAAAGAGGGCAAGTCGCATGGTCTACTCCAGATCACAATAAATACGTCAGAACACTCAGCTATCTAAGGCGATCAATCGGCGCAGGCTTTCAGCCCCCTGAGCTTCGTCGCCGAACCAGGGCACCACAAAGAGTCGCTCGGCGTGGTCGTTGGCCACGGTCTCGATCTGGGCGGATTCCTCCGATGCTCGCGCTCGCAGAACGGGGTCGGTGGTAGCGGTGGCGGCCAGGCTGCGGTTGATGACCCAGGCGTAGGGTTCGATCTCGGCGCGGCGCAGGTCTTCTTGTAGATGGGCGGCTTCCTGCACGGGAGTCGTCTCCGCAAGGGAGACTACGATGACCCGGGTATGGGAGGGGTCCTGAAGCCGCATCAGGGGAGTGGCCACGTTCATTTTGGAGGCGTCCGTCTGGCGGACCATCTCGCGGTGGTAGGAGCCGGTGGCGTCGAGCAGCAAAAGAGTATGTCCCGTGGGCGCCGTATCGACGATCACGATCTCTCGCTTTGCCGAGAAAACGACCCGGGAAAAGGCATGAAAAACGGCGACTTCTTCGGTGCAGGGCGAGCGCAGATCTTCTTCCAGAAGAGCCAGGCCTTCGGCGTCCAGATCTCCTCGAGAGCGCTCAATAACCTTTTGTCGATAAGCCTCGGTCTCGGCCTCCGGATCGATTCGGCTGACCCGCAGGTTTTCCACCTCCTGCTGAAGCGCGCCCTCCAGATGGGCTGCGGGATCGGTGGTCGTAAGGTGAACGGGAAGCCCGCGACTGGCGAGCTCCACGGCCAGTGATGCGGCGAGTGTGGTTTTGCCGACGCCGCCCTTTCCCATGAACATGACCAGTCCCTGGCCGGCCTCTTCGACCTCATCGGCCAAGTGGACAAGCCGTGGGAACTCGCGGGGGACCTCGGAGAAATTCTCTTTCTCTGCAGCCGAGCCGGAGTGGTCTTCGAAAAACGAGCGCAACGCCTCAAGTCCCACCACATTATGCGCTTTTAAGGGCACCTCAAAAGAGGGCAGGGCCCGAAGTCCTTCGCTCATGGCTTGAAGCGAAGAGGTGCTCTTTGCCTCCATTTTTAGGGCGACTTTATCGTCTCGGTTTGTGGCCCGAAAGACCCCGTTGACCACCAGAAATTGGTTTTCGATCCCCTGCTTTGTGAGTTCCTGTCTGGTGCGCTCAGCTTCGGTGAGAGCCCCCAGCTCCGGGCGGGTCACGAGCACCAGGGTCGTGCGGTCTCCGTCGCCCAAAATGGCCAGTGCCTCGGCGTAGCGCTCTTGCTGGTTTTTCAGGCCCGAGAGAGGGCCCAGACAGGAGGCTCCCCGCTCATTGGTCTCGATAAAACTGGTCCAGGCCGCCGGCAATTGCAGAAGTCGAAGGGTATGACCTGTGGGCGCGGTATCGAAGATGATGCGGTCGAATTCCACAGCGCTGTCGTTGCTCATCAGTCCGGTGAACTCGTCGAATGCGGCGATCTCCACGGTGCAGGCCCCCGAGAGTTGCTCTTCGATGGCCGCAACGGAGTCGGCGGGAAGCACGTCGCGGTAGGGTCCGACGACTCGCTCTCGGTAGGCCCGGGCCGACTCTTCGGGGTCGATATTGAGCCCGTACAGTCCGTCCACTCCTTCTACGGCGGTGGGAGTTCCCTGGAGTTTGGTTCCCAGAACGGTGTCCAGGTTCGATGCCGGGTCGGTGCTCACCAATAAGACCTTTTGACCGCCGTCGGCCAATCGAATTGCCGCGGCACAGGCGGTAGAGGTCTTCCGACTCCTCCTTTTCCGGTGAAGAAAAGAAAGCGAGTATCCAGGGGTAGTGATTCGAGCATTAGGCTCCTTCGTTATTTCTAAAAGTTGCTGATCTTATCGCATATCGCAAATAGACGATAAGGCATAGTCATTAGAAGTCAACGGGAATCTTTTATCTTGACGGAGACTATATTATCGCCTAATTACGATGGGCGATTGGTTCAAGCGTATGGAGAGAAAAATGCCTGAAGAAAAAAACGTCTGTTGTTCCCCGTCGGCCGGTTGTGTGCCACCGCTCGACGACGAATTGGGAGCGGTAGAAGAGTTCGATGACGAGGAGTTCGCCGGATTTGCCCGGGCGCTGGGGCATCCGGCGCGGGTGGCGATCATTCGAATCTTACTTAAGAAAGACGCCTGCATCTGTGGTGAAATCGTCGAGGAGTTGCCTCTTGCGCAGTCGACGGTCTCGCAGCACTTAAAGAAACTCAAAGCCGCCGGCCTGATCCGCGGCGAGGTCGATGGGCCGAGGGTGTGTTATTGCGTCGAGCCCACGGCGATTGCCCGCTTTCGCGCACTCACCCAATTGCTCAGCTAAATTGATGCCGTCATTGATGCCGTCATTGATGCCGTCAAAAAAAACCAACAACAAGGAGATTTACCATGGCCCGACTCGAAGTATTTGATCCTGCAATGTGCTGTTCCACCGGCGTCTGCGGACCCGACGTGGACCCCAATCTGGTTCGCTTCTCCGCCGATCTCGACTGGGTCGAGAAACAGGGGGTCGACGTAACCCGGTTTAACCTCTCACAGGAACCGGACGCGTTTGTGACCAATAAGACCGTCAACGAGGCGCTCTCTGAGGACGGAAACGACGTCTTGCCCCTGGTTCTTATCGACGGTCGAATTGTCTGTCGAGGGTTCTACCCGGAGCGGACTCAATTGCAGTCGATGCTCAAGATTGAGGCTGTCGAGGTGTCGGAAAAATCGACGGGCTGTTGTGGTCCGAGCGATGAGAGCTCTTCCTCGAGTTCTTGCTGTTAAATCCGAGAGCCGACCACTTTCCAGTCCTCCAACCCTGAAATGTGTAAATGTACAAATAGAAA
>SKNI01000058.1 GCA_007120615.1 Myxococcales bacterium
CGCCGCCGAGTGACATCCACAGGTAGAATTCCGTCAGGGAGTCGGTGTGCGGACGGTCTGCGGCGAGGTGGCCGTGAAAGACCATGCAGAAGATTAAGAAGGCGGCAAAATGAAGGGAGGTCTCCGCCCACAGCGGCAGTGGGGGATGGGTTAAAAAGAGGAGCATCATGGTGATAAGAGCGACCGGAAAGAGGCTCCACCACAGGGTAGAGGGGATGATGGTTCGGCGCGCAAAAACCAGGATGAACGAGAGTAGATAGACCGCCAGGGGAGGAATCCACAACAGCGGAACCGGTGCGATATCGGTGGTGATGAAAGTGGTGATGGCGAGCATCATGCTGGAGGGGATAAAGGCCCATAGAACCCAGCGGCCCCGTCGTCCCAGGGTCAGCGGAATGCGACTCGCCGGTGGGGCCTCAGCGGACTCCTTTTCATCGGCAGGGGGAGGGCTCTTCCACAAAATCACGGCGCAGATGGCCACGGAGGCCACAAGAATCAGATAGGCGACGGTCCACAGAATCGACTGAGCCAACAGGCCGATCCGGGGTTCAATGATAAAGGGATAGGCCAGAAGAGCCAGAACGCTGCCCACGTTACTGGCAGCGTAGAGGTGATAGGGATCTGCGGCTCGAGGATGATCGATGGTGGAAAACCATTTCTGCAATAATGGAGCACTGGTGGAGATGACGAAAAAGGGCCAGCCCACCCCGATGAGAAGGGTTCCCAGCAGCCAGATTGTGGGGGAGCTAAGCCCTGCCGGGTCGGAAGGGCTGGTAAAGGCGACCGGTAAAAAGGCCAGGCCCACGACCATCACGATGAGGTGAAAGACGGCCTGGCGACGACTACCCAGCCAGCGGGTGCTCAGATGGGCGTAGAGGTATCCCCCAAGCAGGAGGGCCTGGAAGAATACCATTGAGGTATTCCAGACCGCCGGAGTCCCGCCCAATACGGGCTGGATCATCTTGGCGACCATGGGTTGGACGATGAAGAGCAGCGACGAACTGATCAGCAACGTAACTGCGTAGAGGAGGTAATGCATCAGTGGGAGGCCTAAAAACGAAGGGTGCTGAGGATATTGGCATAGTCGTCAGTCCAGGTTCGGACACCCTGGCGGGGTTCGACCTTAATCCAGCCGGGATCATCGGCGATATCGCGAAGGGCTTCGGGGGTGTGAGCCATGATCAACCAGGTGGAAGGGGAAGCCCGTTTATCGTGATAAGGGTTGTCCTCACCGAGACGGTCAACGCGAACGCGGGTGGCCAATCCCAGATCGTGAGCAGCCTGGGTCAACGGGGGTTCGAGGTCGAGGTGACGGTTCGAGATATGAAAAGCGATGATGCCGTCGGGGCGGAGTTTGGAGAGGTAAATCTCGATGGCTTCGCGGGTCAATAAATGAACGGGGATGGCCGAAGATGCGTAGGCATCGAGGATGATCAATTCATAGCGATCATCTTCCACGGCGTCCAGTTGCAGGCGTCCGTCGCCCATGATGACATTACAATGGTTGCCGCAATTATCGAGATAGCTGAAGAGGTCCGGATTGGCGGCGATCCGATGGACGGCGGGATCGATCTCGAAGATATCCCAGGGCCGATCGCCCTGAGAATAGGAAACAATGGAGCCCATCCCAAGTCCGACAAGTCCGATGGGATGACCCGATGCTTCTTCGTTGAGGATGTCAAAGATCTCGCCGATGGGACTGAGGGGGTAAAAATAGGCCAGGGGGATGTCGAGGAGTTCTTCGGTGCGGCCCTGAATGCCGTGCACCGTGGTTCCGTGAAAGAGCATGTGATATTCGCCGTCGTTGTCTGTACGAACGTTGTGGACTGCAAAGAAGCTCCTCTCCTGGTAGAGATCGTCGGGACCGGGCCAGGCGTAGGATGCGGAGACCATCACAGCCAGCGTTGCAAGCAGTACGTTGATCCGTTGCGGTCGAAATCCAACGGTGAGCGCGGTGGCGACCATGGCGCCTGCCGGCAATGCAAAGAGTGCTATATTGCCCGCCAGGGTGTCCGCCGGAAATAGCTGATAAATTATGGTGACTATTCCCACCACAAAATATCCCAGAAGGGTCAGGCGGACGATTCGTTGCTGATAGAATTTAGCGGGAAAGAAGAAGGCCGCCAGCACCAATAAAAGGGGATACTCCAGTAATTGATCGAAGAGTAAGGGAGCTGCCAGCGCTGTAAATGCTCCGCCCAGGACACCGCCCACCGACATCCAGAGATAGAACTCGGTCAGCGAATCGGTGTGGGGTCGATCGGCAGCCAGAAGACCGTGAAAGACCATACAGAAGACCAGAAATGCCCCGAAGTGAAGGGAAGTCCCGGCCCACAGCGGGAGGCCGGGTTCCACCAGGAAATAGACCATTAAGGTGAGCAGAGCGGGAGGGAAAAAGGCCCACCAGACCTCTTCGGGGACCAGTTTTTTTCGAGCAAAGACCAGGATAAAAGAGATCAGAAATACGGCCAGCGGTAAGATCCACAACAGGGGAACGGGAGCGATGTCGGTGGTGATAAAGGTGGTCACGGCGAGCATCATGCTGGAGGGGATAAAGGCCCAGATAACCCAGCGGCTCCGCCGTCGCCAGGTGACCGGGATGATGCTCGCCGGAGGGGCTTCGGAGTCCACTTTCCCTTTGGGGGGGGGCGGACTCTTCCAGAGAATGACCGCGCAGGTGCCTACGGAGGCGATCAGAATGAAGTAGGCCACAGCCCACAGGGTCGCCTGAGCCTGGAGCCCGATGAGCGGTTCGACCACAAAGGGGTAGGCCAGAAGTGCCAGAACGCTTCCCACATTGCTGGCGGCGTAGAGGTGGTAGGGATCGGCCGCCCGAGGGTGGTCGATGGTGGAGAACCATTTTTGCAATAAGGGGGCGCTGGTGGATATCACGAAGAAGGGCCAGCCCACCCCGATAAAAAGGGTCGTCAGGAGCCAGAATGCCGGAGACTCGAGCCCTGCAGGATCGGAGGGGCTGCCGAATGCGACGGGCAAAAAAGCCAACCCAATGACCATGATGACCAGATGGATGATGGCCTGTTTGCGGGTGCCCAGCCAACGAGTGCTCAGGTGGGCGTAGAGATAGCCACCCAGCAACAATGCCTGGAAAAAGACCATCGAAGTATTCCAGACCGCCGGAGTCCCGCCCAGGACCGGCTGGATCATCTTGGCGACCATGGGCTGTACGAGGAAGAGTAATGACGAACTGATCAGAAGGGTTATGGCATAGAGGACATAGTGCATGGCAGGCCCGCCGTTGTGGAAAACTGCAGCGTCACATTTTGCTCCGAGTGTATGCCAGAGCGGGCCAAAAAAATAGGTTCACACCCTATTCGAACTCTGAGAGTTCTTCGACGACTACGCTGACTTCGCTATCGGTGGTGGGCCCAAAGAAGATGAAGTGGCGCCCTTCATCCATCTCGACAGTATGTTGTCGGGCGACCTCGATGCACTCATCGACCTCGGTGGTGGTAACGGTGAGCGATTCTTGTTGTTCAGTAAAGACGGCGACTTCGACGTCGATATTGGTAAAGATTCCGTAGGCGTCGGACGCGGAAGCGTCGTAGATCACAGCACCCTGGTAGTCTCCGTCGGTATTTTCCACGAGGGAGACCGTATAGCTGTGGTGGGCGCGATTGATATTGCCCGAGCTGTCGTCGACCTCGAGGGTGGCGTCACTGACGGCGAAGGGCCCCTCCAGAATATGAAGACAGGCTTCCTCTTGCGCCGATATTTCATCATCGAAATTCTGTTCTTCGTCATCGTTTTCTTCGGCGTCTCCGCAGGCGCTGAGAAAAAAGACAAGAAATAAGATCAGGGATAGTTTTTTCATCGATATTCCTAGTTGAATTGCCATCTGAAAACCGGAAATGATGGTAGATGCAACCGAATATCTATTGCAAGTCTGTTGCAATTCTGGTGTGGAGGGGATCTTTTAGGCACATTTGGTGCAGAGACCTTTTAAGAAGACCTCATTGATTTCGCCTACGAGATGGGGACTTTTACCACCGTCGGTAAAAGAGATATCTACGGCGGCGAGGCAGGAGATTTCACCGCAATCGGTGCACATAAAGTGGGGATGCTCACCGTCATCGTGGTCGTGTTCGCCCCGAAATTCAAAGCGCCAGATATGGTCACCGAGGTCGAGACGATTGAGAAGTCCCGCTTCTGTAAGGTCGGTCAGGTTTCGGTAAATCGTGGCCTGGTCGAACCCTTCCGGGACGAGAACCTCCGAGAGATCGGCATGGCTTAAGGGCGCAGTGGCTTTGACGAGGTGAGTCAATACGGTGGTCCTGGAGGTGGTGCATCGAAGGCCCGAATCCCGAATCATCAGCTGTATGTCTTCCGAAGAATAGGTTGAAGGGACCATAGATACGACACTCCAGGAAAATCAAAAAGTAGGATAGTTGCCTTCTGCGTATGCTGACGGACTGTGGATATCATGGCATCAGCACGTTATACAATCAACGAGCACCGTCCCGTAAAACTTCCAGACCTGCGGGATTGCGTCGACACTCTCGCCGGTGCCGTTTATGCTCAGCCCGCCTGAATCCTAGCAGGCAGGCGACGAATTCACGAATTAGCCACGGTTTCAAGCGGTAATGACGAGTTTCAATCCGAAAACCCAGAGGGTGTTGAGTGTAGCAACCTTCGTGTTGGCTACAATGGGTTTGATTCCGGTGGCCTGGGCGTCGGATGGGGAGGATGAAGCGGCGGACGGGGAGTTCACCGTGGTGACGACGGTGGAGCGGCCGAGACAGAGCGCATCGGAGTCGACGATGGACTCCGACGAGGTTCAGGCGCTCGGTTCTCGAAGTGCCCAGGATTTATTGCGCAGTATGCCGGGGATTCAGCTTTCTCAGCATGGTAGCGAGGGCAAGGCAGCCCAGTTTTTTCTGCGAGGGTTTGACGCGTCCCACGGAACGGATGTGGCGCTGAACGTCGGCGGCCTTCGATTGAACGAGCCCTCCCATATTCACGGGCATGGCTACGCCGACAGCGGTATTTTAATCCCGGAGATCGTGGATCGAGTGGTGCTTCGAAAGGGGCCGTTCTCGCTTGACCAGGGGAGTCTGTCGACGGCGGGGGATATCCTATTTGATCTGGGAGTTCCTGTGCACCTTCGGGGTACCGCTATCGGTGGAGAAGGCGGGTGGCCACTGAGGGGAAGGTTATGGACCTATCACGCGCCAACCCGAGGCGAGAGGGGAGATCTGGTGGCGGCGGAGGTGGTCGCCGACGAAGGTCCGTTTGCGAATCGTCGGACCCGAAGAAGTGGGATTATCGGGCAGCGAGAGTTTGGAGATTGGAAACTCCGGGGTGCCTTACAGACTGCAGAATTCGGCCTTCCCGGTGCCATACCCCTGGCTGATCTTAAGGCCGGGCGGATCGAGAGGGGAGACAGCTATACTCCCGATACCTCGGGGCAAACCGGGCAGATCTGGCTGGGCGGGGTCTACAGCAATTCAACGAAAGATTGGGGGCATCGAACCTCCGTCGATTTACGAGGTCGCCAATTCGACGCCCGGGAAAATTTTACGGGATTTCTCATCGATGAGGAGCATGGCGACGAGCGACGAGAGTTCCAGCGAGGGGCCTCGGCGGTTATCGATCACCGCAGCGAGCGCAAGATTCATTCTCACTGGGACCTGCTGGGCTTTGCCGGAGTGAGCGTGGATCGGTTTCGACAATTCGAAGATGCGATCGGCCTTGAGGAAGAGGTCACAGGGCGCACTCGGGGAGGGCAGGGATGGCAGGGAAGTGTTCACGTAGCCCCCGGGCTTCGTGGGCTTCCGGTAGAGTGGTTCATGATTGAAGGGGGAGTGCGGCTGGAAGGGTTCTTTTTCGCATTCCAGGAAGACGAAGAAGTAGGCG